>CAZTTW010000362.1:0-3577 GCA_964616265.1 uncultured Myxococcales bacterium
CCCACGTCGCTTGGGCTCCCCAGCGCGAGGACTCGCCTGTATACTCGCCCCCCGGAGACAGGAAGCCTTCGTTCCCGAGGGAGAGCGACCATGACCGTAGGGGCCTTGATCATCGACTTGGCGTGGTGGTGCAGACGGTCGTACACAGACAGGCGCGGCGCCAAAGCCATACGCCGTTCTTCTTTTCGGGGGAGAGTCTGATGTCCGGACAGGGTGCGATCACACCGTCCGACAAGCGCCGACCGCGAGTATCCCGGGCTTTGGCCACCACCGGATCCTCCCAAGCAGCTGTCGATCGCTCCTCGCCCTCGCGGCCAACCGAGCAAGACGAGCTTCCCTTGGTGGGCGCCAACCTTCGTCGCCTGCGCGTTCGGCGGGGATTATCCCTGGAACGGCTTGCGCAGCAGTCGGGCGTTAGCCGCGCCATGCTCAGCCAGATCGAGCTCGGGCAAAGTGCTCCGACCATCAACCTGCTGTGGAAGATCGCTCGCGCGCTCGGCGTCACCTTCTCAACGTTGGTGAGCCCACCCCGCGGCGCAGGTCCCATCGTGTTGCGCGAAAACTCCGCCAAACGGCTGAGCAGCCGGGATGGATCCTTTGTCTCCCGCGCGCTTTTCCCTTTCGACGAACCGAGAACGGTCGAATTCTACGAGCTGCGGCTCAAAGCAGGTGGCGTGGAAGAGGCCGATCCCCATCCACCCGCAACCACCGAGAATCTGGTCGTGGCCGCCGGCACCGTCGAGCTCACCATTGATGGAGCGACGCAGGTCTTGGCCCAAGGTGACGCCATCCTGTTCACCGCTGACGTCAACCATTCCTACCGTAACCGCGGACCTGTCGAGGCAATCATGTTCCTCGTCATGAGCTATCCGGAAAGCTCGGGCTGAAACGACACCCCTCGCGTCCGTTATCGACGACGAGGAGCGAACTGATTCAACCAAGTCCGCATTGGAGGAGTGCTAATGCCCGTCACAATCCTTATCCCTACACCGCTTCGCCGCTATGTGGGTGGCGCCAAGAACGTCGCCGTAACAGCCGACACCGTGGAGGCCGCGCTGGCAGCGCTGGCCGACATGAGCCCCGACTTGCGCCGGCAACTGTTCGACGACCGCGGTTGTATTCGAAACTTCGTTAACGTCTTCTTGGGCGACCAGAACATCCGCAACGTCGCGGCGGCGGGACAGCCCATCCCGGTCCACGACGGCGACGTGCTGACCTTGGTGCCAGCGATCGCGGGCGGCGCACCCGATGCCGACAAGCTTTCGAAGAGCGAGATCTTGCGCTACAGCCGACACCTCATCATGCCCGAGGTGACCTTGGAGGGGCAAAAGCGCCTCAAAAAGGCGCGCGTCCTCTGTGTCGGCGCGGGTGGACTCGGCTCGCCCCTGTCGCTTTACCTGGCGGCCGCGGGCGTGGGGACGCTCGGAATCGTCGACTTCGACGTCGTGGATCTCACCAACATCCAGCGCCAGATCCTCTTTTCCACGTCGGACGTCGGGAGGCCCAAGTTGGACGCCGCCCGTGAACGACTCCAGCAGCTCAATCCGGAAATCGACGTCATCTCGCACTCTGTTCACTTGTCGAGCTGGAATGCGCTCGACCTGTTTAGCCAGTACGACATCATTGCCGACGGAACCGACAATTTTCCGACCCGCTACCTGGTCAACGACGCCTGCGTCCTCACGGGCAAGCCCAACGTTTACGCCAGCATCTTTCGTCTTGAAGGACAGGTCAGCATCTTCGATGCCCAGCGCGGCCCGTGCTACCGATGCCTCTTTCCCGAACCGCCGCCTCCCGGCATGGTCCCCTCGTGCGCCGAGGGCGGCGTGCTCGGCGTCGTGCCCGGCATCATCGGTTCCTTGCAGGCGCTTGAAGTTCTCAAACTGATCCTCGGTTTGGGCGATCCGCTCATCGGTCGACTGGTGCTTTTCGATGCGATTGGCTTTGAATTCCGCGAGCTGCCAGTCAAGCGAGACCCCGCGTGCCGCGTCTGTGGCAAGCAACCAACGATCACCGCCCCGATCGACTACGAGGCTTTCTGCGGCGTTCGCGGTGAAGAAGCGGAGCCAGATGCGACCGGCATACCAACCTTGACCGTGGAGGAATTCGATCGCCGACGCAAGGCCGGGGAGACCTTCTCGCTGCTCGATGTGCGCGAGGCGCACGAGCACGCCATCGTACAAATCCCCGGTGCGATTCCCTTTCCGCTCAGCGAAATTCCGGCCCGTCTGCATGAGCTCGACTCGGCGCAGACCTACACGCTGTCGTGCCACCACGGCCCCCGAAGCGTCCAAGCGTACCGCCAACTCAAGCAAGCTGGATTCGCCCATCTACAAGTTCTTGCCGGTGGCGTGCAGGCTTGGGCCGAAAAGATCGACCCAAGCCTGCCACGTTACTAGCGAGACGTCCCCACCGACATTCCGTCCCGTTTCGTAGACAAGCGCGTAGCAAAAAATCCTTTCACAGCCACTGGAGATCATCATGTCAGACGAAAATCAAAGCCGAAAAGTCTTGGGCGATGTCGCCGCCCGCCAACTTGCCAACACCACCAAGACCGTCGTCCAAACGCCCATCATTACGCCCCGCTACCTGCCGCGCCTGCTCTCGTGGGTGCCGGTCGAGGCCGGAACCTATCGGGTCAACCGAACCAAGCCGGGCGAGACCACGGTGGCCGCCGTGTGCGGGCAGAAGACGGACCAGGAATTGCCCTCGTCGTATGTCGACTACGTCGAGAAGCCGCGCGAGTACACACTCAGCTCGATTAAGACAGTCCTCGGCGTTCACTCGCGCATCACGGACCTCTACTCCAGCCCGCACGACCAGCTGAAGGAACAACTTCGCCTGACCGTAGAGTCGCTCAAAGAGCGCCAAGAATTCGAGCTGCTCAACAACAGCGACTACGGCTTGCTCAAGAACGTCGATGCGTCTCAAAGAATTCCCACCCGCTCGGGCCCGCCCACGCCCGACGACCTTGACGAGTTGATCGCGCGCGTCTGGAAAGAGCCGGGCTTCTTCCTGGCTCACCCACGCGCCATCGCGGCTTTCGGACGCGAAGCCACCCTGCGTGGCGTGCCGCCGGCCACGGTGACATTGTTCGGTAGCCCGTTCATCACGTGGCGTGGAATTCCCCTCATTCCGTCGGACAAGATCCCGCTCACCGGCAAGGCAGGTTCGCATAAGACGAGCATTCTCCTTCTGCGCACCGGCGAGGCCAAGCAAGGCGTGGTGGGCCTTTTCCAACCCGGACTTCAGGGCGAACAAGGACCAGGCCTGTCGGTGCGGTTCATGGGCATCGATCGAACCACGATCGCTTCCTACCTAGTTTCGCTCTACTGCTCGGCCGCCATCCTCGTCGACGACGCGATCGCATCGCTCGAAAATGTCGATGTCGACACCTACCACGAATACATCCGCGCCAAATGAACACCATCGACCAACCCTCGGCGGCCGGCTTAGTGCCTGCCGCTCCGATCGACGAGAACCTCATTGCCCGCTTGGCAAATGAGCTATTCTCTGCCGGTCCCGACGGCCCGGCCCCTTCGCCGGGGCCGGTTCCTCCCGCGCAACCGTTCTCGCA
>CAZTTW010000362.1:3677-5444 GCA_964616265.1 uncultured Myxococcales bacterium
CATCCTATCCTGCCGCGCCGGTTGCGCCGGATCCGCGCCCCACCTTCGTCACCGAGCTGGAGTCCCCGACAGTGGCCGCCGCCAAAGCGCCGGCCCTGCCGAGTGCTCCAGCGAGCGCCTTCGCCCCGTCGGCGTTCGACATTCGTCCGGTGATTGTCCCGGCCGTGTCCCCTGGACCCGGTCAATTCGATGTCGCTTCGATTCGGCGTGATTTTCCCATCCTAAGCGAGCAGGTTCACGGCAAACCGCTGGTGTGGCTCGACAATGCCGCCACCACCCAGAAACCTCGCAGCGTCATCGAGTGCCTTCGGACGTTCTACGAACACGAAAACTCCAACATCCATCGGGCCGCGCACACCCTCGCCGGGCGCTCGACCGATGCCTACGAAGCGGCCCGCGAGAAAGTTCGACGCTTTCTCAACGCTTCGTCGGTGAACGAAATCGTGTTCGTCCGCGGCGCCACCGAGGCCATCAACCTGGCGGCGCAAGCCTGGGGACGGCGCAACGTTGGCGCAGGAGACGAAATCCTGATCACGTGGCTCGAGCACCATTCGAACATCGTGCCTTGGCAACAACTGGCTGCCGAGACCGGTGCGATTCTGCGCGTGGCGCCCATCGACGATCGTGGACAGATCATCCTGGAAGAGTACGAACGACTGCTCAGCCCCCGCACGCGCATCGTCTCCCTCGGCCACGTCTCGAATGCCCTCGGCACCATCACGCCCGTGCGAGAGATGGTCGCCGCTGCTCACCGACACGGAGCCCGGGTGCTGGTCGACGGTGCCCAGGCCGTGTCCCATTTGCGCGTGGACGTGCAGGCGCTCGATGCCGACTTCTACGTCTTTTCCGGTCACAAGGTGTTCGGCCCGACCGGCATTGGCGTGCTCTTCGGCAAGGCTGACCTGCTCGCGACGACAGCACCTTGGCAAGGCGGCGGCAACATGATTGCCGACGTCACCTTCGAGCGCACGGTCTACAACCCGCCACCTGCCCGATTCGAGGCAGGCACGGGCAATATCGCCGATGCGGTCGGACTGGGCGCTGCCATCGACTACCTCGATCGAATCGGCATCGAGAATGTCACCCGCCACGAAACCGAGCTGCTCGAGTACGCCACCTGTGCTCTGTCGGAAATCCACGGTCTGCGCCTCATCGGCACGGCCCGGGAAAAGGCAGGAGTGCTGTCCTTCGTCCTCGACGGTTTCCGCTCGGAGGACGTCGGCGCGGCCTTGGACCAGGAAGGCATCGCCGTCCGCTCCGGGCACCACTGCGCCCAGCCGGCCTTGCGCCGCTACGGCCTGGAATCCACCGTGCGGCCATCGCTGGCGCTCTACAACACGCGCCAAGAAATCGACACCTTGGTCGTCGCAGTCCGAAAGCTGCAAGCGCGCGGCGCCATCTGAATCGCTTGAAGTGATTAGTTCGTAAGAAATCCGGGGTCGGGGCGCACACAGGACCAAAGCGCGCCGCGACCCCGGTGTCCACGTGACGAGGCCGCTCGGTCCAAAGGGCGCGACTTGGTCTAATCGGCGCCACGTCTTCGACGCAGTCGATACTGCTGGAATTGCAGCAGCGCATGTTGCGCCACTGTTGCTCGCAGCACATCCGAGGTGCGCCTGAGCGGCAACCGCCCGTTGCCTAGTTCCCAAATCGTCCGCGGAGCTGGCGCACAGATTGCTTTGGCTCCGCCTAAGGAGTCTTCGCATGACGGTTTACGATCTTGATTCGGCCACGCTGGCCACGACCTACGACACCCTAAGCGACAGC
>CAZTTW010000363.1:0-5440 GCA_964616265.1 uncultured Myxococcales bacterium
ACCGTCGCCGATTCCTTCGCAGAATCGCTGCTGGCCTACAATCGCGTGGCGCCGCGCATGCACCTGCGCCCGGTGGAGGACGACGAAATTCCGGCCCTGCGGCGCATGGGTGCCGGACAGCTGATGCAAGCGCTGGGCGTTCCCATGTGGAAATTGCCGCGCTTGATGATTGCGGTGCGCGCCGACCTGCACGACCACTTCCATTCCGTGCGGCCGGTGCCGGGCGTACCCGAGGCCTTGCA
The DNA here is from genome assembly GCA_964616265.1 of uncultured Myxococcales bacterium. GTDB lineage: Bacteria > Myxococcota_A > Polyangia > Fen-1088 > Fen-1088 > Fen-1118. The sequence continues at coordinate 243 of CAZTTW010000363.1, forward strand.
TGCGCTCCGCGACGCTGGCTGTCGTCTGGCCATGGTCACGTCCAATTCGGAAGAAAACGTCCGCAGCTTCCTTGTTCGCCACGGCATCGACGGGTTCGACACCGTCGTCGCGGGATCGAGTATTTTCGGCAAGGCGACTCGGTTGCGCCGGCTGCTGAAGAACGCCCGTGGGGATCGCAGCACTGCCGTCTACGTGGGCGACACCACGCCCGACATTCGAGCCGCGCGCGATGCGGGCACGCTGGCGGTAGCGGTTGCGTGGGGCTTTAGCGATCCCGGGCCGCTGGCCGAGGAGTCGCCGGATGCGCTGGTGGAAAACGCTCGTGATTTGGCAGCCGCGATCTTGCGCTTGGTAAGTCTCCCCGAAAGAGCGCGCGCTTAGATCTTTTCGGCGACCCGCGCGTTCGAACCTAGGGCCCGGCTAACTCTCCTCGACCGGGACAGGAGGTCCAACCATGCGCCGCAAGCTTTCGTGTCGATTCGTTGCCGTCTCTTTTGCCGTCCTTGTCTTTACCGCCGCAGCACTCGCCTGCGCGGACAACAACAAGACGGCCAGCCCAACCATCACGAGCCCCACGAGCGTACTGAAAGCCATCCACTCGACGGGGCCGTTGATGTTCGAAAGCGCCGCGACGAACGACGTCGGCGCCGAGCACAGCCTGGCGCCCTATTTGTATGTGGCGGGCGGCGATCCCGAGCGCGACCTGGTTCCTCTCAAAAAGACGTGGGCGCAAGTAGACATCGCGGGCGTCATCGCCGCGGTCAAGGTGCACCAGATTTTCGCCAACACCGGCACGAGGCCGATCGAGGCGGTCTACGTTTTCCCTGCATCGACCCGCGCGGCCGTGCACGCCATGCGCCTCAAGATTGGCGCCCGCACCGTCGAGGCCAAAATCGAGCGCAAGAGCGAAGCCCGCGCCCAGTACGAAGCGGCCAAGCAACAAGGCAAGCGTGCCTCGTTGCTCGAACAGCAGCGGCCGAGCGTCTTTACCACCAGTGTCGCCAATATCATGCCGGGCGACCGCATCGAGGTGGAGCTCGACTACAGCGAGTTGCTCATCCCCGAGAATTCAACCTATGAATTCGTCTATCCGACGGTCGTTGGGCCGCGCTACGCGGGCGGCCCAGACAGCCCAGATGCGAAGACCGATCAGTGGATGGCCAATCCACATCTACCCGAAGGACATGCCGAACCCTACGCTTGGGATCTGAACGTCCACCTGCAGACCGGCATCGGTCTCAAGGAAGTCTCGTCGCCGTCGCACAAGATTGTCGTTCGTTACGCTGGCCCCAAGGCGGCCGACATTGCCTTGGATCAAACCGGCGGTGGCACCAAGGACTTCGTGCTGCGCTACCGATTGGCGGGCGACAAGATTGAAACGGGGCTTCTGCAGTTCGAAGAGCCCGCCGCCGGCCTTGGCCGCCCGGCCGAGAAATTCTTCGCGCTGATGATCGAGCCACCGCAGCGTCCTGCCTTGGCCGATATTCCCGGCCGCGAATATATCTTCCTGCTCGACGTCTCCGGCTCGATGCACGGCTTTCCCATCGAGACCAGCAAGGCTCTCATGCGCCAGCTCTTGTCCTCGCTGCGCCCCACCGATCACTTCAACATCGTGTGTTTTTCGGGCGCCAACTACGTGTGGAGCCCGTCGGGCTCGCGCCGGGCGACCGAAGCCAATATCCAAGAGGGCATCGACGTCGTTCTCAAGCAGTACGGCAGTGGCGGCACCGAGCTCATGGGCGGTTTGCAAGCAGCGTACGCCATTCCGCCGGTCGGCAAGGGCATCGCCCGCACGGTCGTGGTTGCCACCGACGGCTACGTGGGCGTCGAAGCGCAGGCCTTCCGCTTCATTCGCGAGCATCTCGACGAGGCGAACCTCTTCGCGTTCGGCATCGGCAGCTCGGTCAACCGCGCGCTCATCGAAGGCATGGCCCGCGCCGGGCTCGGCGAGCCGTTCGTCGTCCTCGGCCCGGAAAAAGCCGCGGCCGAATCCGAAAAGCTCCGCCAGATGATCGACCGTCCCCTTCTCACAGACATTTCGCTGCGCTATGGCGACGGCAGCGTGTACGAGGTTGCGCCGGAAAAGCTTCCCGACCTCCTTGCCGAGCGCCCCCTGCTGATCTACGGCAAGTACCGTGGCGACCGGCCGAGCCGCATCGAAATCACCGGGCACACCGGCCGCGGTGCCTACCATCAGGCGATCGATTTGCGTCCCACCGATGCTCGCCAGGAAAATCGCGCCCTGCGTGCCTTGTGGGCGCGCAAGTGGACCGAGGTGTTGGAAGACGAGTTCCACATGGGCGGCGGCAAACCGGTCGAGGAAGCCATCACCAACCTCGGCCTCTTCTACAACTTGCTCACGCCCTTCACCTCGTTCGTGGCGGTCGACTCGGAGATCGTGAATCGAACCGGGCAATCGGACACGGTTCGACAGCCGCTGCCCATGCCCGAAGGCGTTTCGAACTACGCCGTCGCCGAGAAGAAATCCGCGTCTGCCTTCGGATTGCTCCGGGCCAAACCCGCGGCAGCTGGAGCTACCCTCGGCTTTCTCTCGGGGACAGCGGCGGCCACGCCCATGCCCGCGTCGACGCCGGTTTCCGGCGGGAAAGGCAAAGCCAGTAGCCAAGCCCGCGAAGTTTCCGACGGCCTGGCTGCTACGGACATGAAGGACGAGGCGACGAAAAGGTCGGAGCCGGAACGACGTGCCTGCAAGGCGGTGCTTACCGTCCACCGCAGCGAGCATCTGACCGATCTCAAGGCATTGCGCGAGCTGATCGAGCGCACCGCGCGCGTGGAGGTCTGCCGCACGCAGGATGCCGTGCACCTGCGAATCCTCGTCGACGCCAACGGGAAGGTCACACGGGTGATCGTCGTGTCGGGGAACCAGCCCTTGGGCGCCCTGCTGCGCCGCAGGCTGACCGGCGCCACATCGGCTACCCAAGCCGATGGTCAAGCAAGCGGTACCGTCGAGCTCACGGTCGCTCTCAGATCCTAACCAGCTCGGCGGGTAATGAAGATCGGCTCCGGCCACCGTGACGAAACACGGTGACCGGAGCCTTCCATGCAATTAGGGCAAGGTAATACGACCAGGAGCGCTGTTGGCGCCGGTCTGGGTATGACAACTGTTGCAGTCACCATTCGGCGCGGTGGACACCATTGCCCGTTCCTTGCCAGTCGAATCCACGACCTTCGCCTTGTAGGGCCCAGGCAGAGTGGTCGAACTGTAGAAGTTGCCGGCGGAATTCGGGGTCAGCGTGACGCTGGTTCCATTGTTACCGGTCACGATGACACGCGCGCCGGTACTGCCGTTGGTACCGTTGCAGTTGTTGGGCTCGTGGCCGGTCGGGTACAGCGTTCCCGCGATGACGTACCTTGGCGCCTCACCGCCGGAGCTGTTGTGACACGAGATGCATGCCTGTCCCGGGTTCATCGACGACGAGCCGCTGTTCCCACGCGTCCACGTCGTATTGCTGGTGCACGTGGGTGAAGCGTTGAGAGGATCCGGACCGATCGTTCCGGCGTCGCCGCTGCACCCCGGCCCCGACGGATAGCCCGCATTGATCCAATTCTGCAGCGCTGTGATCTGCGCGCTGGTCGCTGGTGAAGCGGGCGACGGCGGCATGGGCGAGGCGGTGCTCTGCATGCGAGCGAGAGCGGTCTGTGCCTCGGTCATGGAAGGATTCGCCGGGTCAGCCATCGTCAGATTGGCATACGTCACGAGCGAGCGTGGGGCGCCTCCCGCCGGCGTGCTGCCGTGACAGCTGTCGCAGCTCGTGGCGAGCAACGTCTGCACGTCGCACGGCAAGACGCCGCCGGCAACGCCCGCGTCGCTGGCGCCCGAGCTACCGCCGGTCGCCATGCCACCACTGCCGCCCGAACCGGATCCGGATGCTCCGCCGCTGGCCGAGCCGCCGTTTCCGCCCGTGCTTGCGCCGCAGCTGCCCTTTGGATAGCCGCTCGAAATCCAGTTCTGAAGAGTCGAGACATCCGTCGAGCCGAGCGGGCTCGCTGGAAATGGAGGCATCGGTGAGACCGTGCTTTGGATGCGCTGAAGAGCAACCTGCGCTTCCGTCATCGACGTGTTCGCCGGATCCGACATCGTCAAGTTGGCGTAGGTCACCAGCGATCGGGGTGCGCCGCCGGACGGGGTCGTGCCGTGGCAGCTCGCGCAGTTGTTCACGAAGACAGCCTGCACGTCGCAGGGCAAGCCAGTGGCCGGCGTCGTGCTACTGGACGAGGAGCCGCCCACTCCACCGCCGCCACTGCCAGCCGCACCACCGCTTCCACCACCGCCGCTTCCACCACTGTCGCTTCCGTTACCGCCGGAATTGCTTCCACCGGCGCTCGTCGCGCCGCAGGTTCCGGTCGGATAGCCGTTTGAAACCCAACTCTGGAAGGTCGAAATCTCGGCTGCGCTCGGCCCCGTGGCGGGCGCCGGAGGCATCGGCGAGCTCTTGTTTTGCATGCGTTGCAAAGCCGCCTGCGCCTCGGTGATGCCGCTGCTGATCAGATCCTTGCGCGTCAGATCGGCGTACGACACGAGCGAGCGTGGCGCCCCACCCGACGGCGAGCTGCCGTGACAGCTCGTGCAGTACTTCACCACGATGGCCTCAACGTCACACGGCAACCCGGCAGCGCCCGCCTGTCCGCTCGGTCCGCCCTGCGATTGCGATCCCCCTGAACCTCCACCACCCCCGGCCCCACCGAGGCCGGCTGTCGATGGTTGGCGATTGCTGATTCCCAGTTGATCGCATCCGGTTACGAGTAGCGCGACACCAGCCGCAGTGACAGCCAGCAGTGTTTTCACTTTCCGTACCTCCGTGACGACAATCGAGTTGCGCTTTCCATGTCCGAGGAACTAGTACCGGACGCACCGGAAAAGCAGGCGCCGTTTACCTGCATGGCCGGCTTGGCCTTCGTAGCCCCAACCAAAAGTCGTGCGCGTCACGGTTTCTGCCGTGGCCTCCGCGGATCGCGATCGGTATGATGTTGGCCTACGTTCTCCCAGCGAGGAAGACCATGACCAAACTCGGCTCAATCATCGCAGCGTTGGTGCTTTCCTTGGGCTTTTCCGCCACGGCACACGCGCGCGTCGTGGAATACGCTTCGCAACATCCTGTGCCGCACAAGTACGGCGGCGGCTTTTGCTACATCGACGTGCCCCACGTCCACAACTACGCCCCGAGCGATCCGCGCA
>CAZTTW010000364.1:0-5433 GCA_964616265.1 uncultured Myxococcales bacterium
CCAGGCGGGAGGCAAGCACACGCACGTCGTGGCGTAGCCCGAGCAGCACCCTGGGTTTGGCGACCTTTCTTCGGTCGCTCTGGCACGGCATTGGCACAGCCATCGTCGCATGTATCCACATGACCGAAATGGCAACCAAGGCGCGACCGTTATTCCCCTCGTGCGACCGAATCCCGGACAAGTGACCGGGATTCCGGCCAAGCCGCCGCTCATTCTCGACCAGGTTCGGGAAAGCCTGCGCGCGCGCCACTACAGTGGGCGCACCGAGAAAGCATACCTGGGCTGGATTCATCGCTTTCTAAGGTTCCATGGCAACCGCCACCCCGAGACGATGGCCGAGGCCGAGATCAGCGCCTACCTGTCTAGCTTGGCTGAAGAGAAAGTCAGCTCGTCGACCCAGAACCAGGCACTGGCTGCGTTGCTGTTCCTGTATCAACAAGTGCTATCGCGTGAGCTTCCATGGCTCGGAAACCTCGTACACGCCAAACGACCCAAGGCCGTTCCCGTCGTGCTCAGCACCCAGGAAGTTCGCCTCGTGCTCGCCAATCTCGACGGCATTCCCTGGCTGGTCGGTGCTCTTCTGTACGGCGGCGGCCTGCGGCTGCTCGAAGCCTTGCACCTACGGGTGAAAGACCTCGACCTCGACCGCCGCGAAATCACCGTTCGCCGAGGCAAGGGCCAGAAAGATCGCCGGACCGTACTGCCCAGCACGCTCGTCGAACGGCTTCGCTCCCATCTGTTGGCGGTCAAGACCCAACACGACCGCGACCTCGCCCAAAGCGCCGGCGCCGTTGAACTACCCGACGCCCTCGACCGCAAATACCCCAACGCGCCTCACGAGTGGATTTGGCAGTGGGTCTTTCCCGCCACGCGCACCTACACGGAGCCCACCAGTCACCAAGTACGCCGCCACCATCTGCACGAGACCGTCATCCAGCGCGCCGTCCGCAAGGCCGCCATCGCCGCCGGTATCACCAAACCCGTTAGCCCCCACACCCTCCGCCATTCGTTCGCCACTCACATGCTGGAGAACGGCTACGACATCCGTACGATCCAAGAGCTCCTCGGCCATCGCGACGTCAGCACCACCATGATCTACACCCACGTTCTGAACCGCGGAGCTTGCGGCGTGCGCAGCCCCCTCGACCGCTAGACACCGCCACGCTCGCAGCGTTCCGTTATCGCTTTATCGAGCTTCCGAAATGCTCCGATCCGCGTGGCAGAAGCAGCCCCGCAAGTCGAACCCTGCGAAATCATGAGAACTGCTGTAGACGCCCTTCTCCTTTTCCCCTGAGTCGTCGCTGTAATATTGCGGTAGTCTCTGCGGGCTAATAGTTAGTTGGACTGACGGAGAATCAAATATGCCCAGTGTCCAAATTCAGATTCGTCGCTCGATTGCCGTCGAGGAAGAGCTTGCGATCATGGAGGCCGTGCACGCGTCCTTGCGCGAGGCGTTCAAGATCCCGGCGGAGGACAGAAACGTACGATTGCTGGCCCACGAGCCGCACCGGTTTGCTTGCCCTCCGCACCTTGCAAGACCGGAGCGATTCACCCTGATCGAGATCGATGGCTTTCTGGGCAGGTCGCTCGATGCGAAGCGGTCTCTCTACGCGAAAATTGTCGAGAAGCTCTCGAAGCTAGATATTCCCAAGGACCACGCAATCATCGTCTTGAGGGAAATTCCCACAGAGAATTGGGGCATTCGTGGTGGGGTGGCAGCCTGTGACCTGGATCTTGGATTCAAAATCAATGTGTAGGCCGCAGTCCAACATGCCGTTGCAGCAGACGGCGCTTGCGCGCCGCTGCTGAACGGCAGGGCGTTCGACGGATGCAGATACACATGCCAAACCGAAAATATGTCCTTGTAGCCATGTTCACCATGACGTCTTTCGGCTGCGCGAGCAGCTACACGCCGAGAGAGCCTGGACGGATCAGCATCGTCCAAGCAACGGGAAGGCCGGTTCTCGTGAAGGACGGGCGTACATTTGGAATGAGCGGTCTTTCAGATGATCTCGCTGAGGCAGTGGCGGGAAATTCCGCTGCCGAGGATCATGCCCGGACGTTCGCACATCGCTCACGGACGGCCCTTGTCTTGTATTCGTTGGGCGTCGCCTGTTTGGTAGGTGCAATCGCCACCCACACCAACGAACCTGGTCATGGCGTGCGGAACGAAGTCGCCGCTGGCTCACTCATTGGAAGCCTTGGTTTTCTAACCGGGTTTCTTGCGGTCTTCTCTACCGCTCCCGGGCATCTTTATGATGCAATCAATATTTACAATGATGGCGTTCCAAGAGGGGGCGACCGGTGATCTTCTCCTCAGCGACGGCACCGTCGAACAAGGCGTTGCAGCGGACGGCGCTTACGCGCCGCCGCTGAACGCCATGGCGTTATGCCGACCACACCAGACCGCGTCCAAAGTAGCAGAACCAATGGAAGGGGACCAATATAGATGGGTGACACATTCAGTATCGAGCAATCATTCGGTAGGCTTCTTGGAATCGCCAATCGAGGAGATGTAAACGACGCCGACGTCTTCAAGAACGGTTCACATAAGTCCCTTGCCGCCGTTCTGAAGAGAGCGGCTCACAAGCTGGAGGAGCGCACCAAAGCCCTTCACCTCTGCGATGACGATACATCCGGTTCTAGCGGAGCGCGAATCGAGGCTGCAATTGCCACCCTCCGCCTGCACGCCGAAACACTAGCGAAGAGTGCCGTGAAGGAAGGACAATCATATCAGTGGGAAATCATAGGAGCGCTGATAGGAATTATTGTGGCGATGCTTGAGCACTACGAGGCGGCATAACCAATAGGCGTTTGAGCCGGCCGCGGAAATAGCGATCGCGGGGTCTTGCACGGTCTGGCGTGCGGCCGGCTTAAACGGCGTGTTGGACGAAGCCGCGGGTTCGAGAGAGGATCTTGGCCACCCACGCATGGGCAAAGAAGAGCCAGGACTGGCGAGGATCGCAGTCAACAGCGGCCTGCTCGGTTACCTGCGGACGCTTGAGCAGCGCTAAATCGCTGGAGTTAGGTCGACGGGCGAGGTCGCCACCCAGCGTTGAGCGGAGAGAATTCGTTACGGGCACAAAGGTATCGATTGCTGACTGCGATCCGCCGTCAGCCTGGAACGTGGAGAGTGCGAAATGTGTTTCTTGGTTCACGGTGCGACCGGTGGTGGCGCACGCGAAGCGTGCGTGGACTGAGTCAGTGGCGCAGTGGCCAGGCCGTGCCCGCAATACGGGCAGGAGCCGAGATCGATGCCGGTAAGTCCGCGGAAAAGGTCGCGCCAGTCGAGGGGCGCGGGCTCTGGCGCCGACGACGGTGTCTGCGTTTTGCCGGTGTCAGTGCATTGGCGGTCGATGACAGCGCGAGCAACAGCGAGCTTAGAATTGACGTTTCCGGCGGCATAGAGACCGAAGTGTCTTATCTTCACGAAGCCGGACGGCAGGACGTGTAGCAGGAATCGTCGCATGAATTCCAGGGGCTCTAGCTGACAGACCTTCCTATCGCGGGTTCGGAAGACGATGTGGTCGTCGTCGACATGGAGGATTCGATGGTTGGAGATGGCGACCCTATGGGTATAGAGGCCGAGGTAGCGAAAGAGTGCGTCGGGCTTTCGGAAGGGCGCCTTGGTGAAGACGACCCAGTCCTTCGCGTAAAGTGCGCTCTTCAGTCGACCGAAGGCGCCGGGTTCGAGCAGGCTGGCGACGCGCGCTGGGGTACGAGGCGTGACGGCGAGTTTGCCTTGGTCGAAGAATCGGGCAAGCCCGTCGAGGAATTTGCCGCGAAACAAGCGCCCGAGCGCTTGTACGGGCAAGAGATACTTCTCTGCCGAATCGACCCAGCCTTGCAGCTGGTCGAGTCCGCCGCCCGTGACGATGCAGTGAAGGTGGGGATGGAAAATGAGATTGCGGCCCCAGGTGTGGACGACGGCGGTAATGCCGAGCAAGGCACCAAGCCGCTTCGGATCGCTGGCGAGTTGCAAGAGGGTTTCTGCAGCCGAGTCGAACAGAAGATCAAGAAGGAGTGCCTCGTGGGTGCGCACGAGCTCGCGCAACTCTGCCGGCAGCGTGAACACGACGTGGAAGTGGCGCACGGGCAGCGATCGCTGCATGCGGGCGGAGACCCAGCGTGCTTGGCGCAGGGCCTGGCATTTGGGGCAATGACGATTGCGACATGAATTGTAGACCTCGCGCTCGCACCCGCACGAGTCGCAGACGTCGCGATGCCCGCCGAGCGCTCCCGTGCGGCAGACAGAGATGTCCCGCAACGCTCGACGCTCTCGTGCGCCGAGCGCATTGCTTCGGCGAAACGCATCCCCGTGGCGACGGAAGATCGTTCCGATGTCACGGGTAGACGAGTGCCCCCGCCCAGCCGTGCAGGCGGGGGACTCGTGCTCGGTTTTCATCGGTCAGCGTGAAAATCGCCGCTTGGTTTGTCTCCGACGTCGTCGTGTCACACGCGCGCTCGCCGCACGCGACGGCTTTGCCTTGCCCTTGGCCAAGGCGTCGAGTGGGCTCGTCACGCTCGCCAGGTGTTGCGTGGACACCTGCAGATAGCGAGTCGTGTTTCTGATCGAGCGGTGTCCGAGCAAGACCTGAATGGTGCGCAGATCTTCGCCGTCTTCGAGTAGGTGCGTGGCGAAGGAATGCCTGAAGGCGTGCATGGTCACGCGGCGATGAATGCCGAGCGCGGCCGAGGCGCAGTGGACAGCACGCCGGACCGTATCCGGACACAAGGATTTGCCCTGCAGTTGCCCCGGGAAAAGCAGCAACCCCGACGGCTTCGTGAGACGCCAGTATTCGCGCAAACACTCGAGTAGGCGGCGCGGTAACATGACCATGCGTGGCCGGTCGCCCTTGCCATGGCGAACGTGGATAAGACCAGCCTTGCCATCGATGTCGCCAGTTTCGAGCGCGAGGATCTCCGAGATACGCAAGCCGGTACCGTAGGCCGTCATGACGACCATGCGATACTTGAGCGGCTCGATCTTGCCGAGCAGAGCTTAGACTTCCTAGCGACTGATCACTGCGGGCAGCTTCTGCACGACACGCGGCCACGGAATATTTGCGACCTCTGCGGGACGGGCGAGCGTAACGCCATAAAGGAAGTGCAAGCTGGCGACGTACATCTTGATGCTGGCCGCGCTCTCGCCACGCTCGTGGAGCATAAGCAGGAACTGTCGGATTTCCTGCATTCCCATGTCCTCGGGCGAGCGCATGAAATGCCGCACGAATCTGCGGGCGCACCAGAGATAACTCTTCTGCGTGCGACAGGAATACCGACGGAGCTTGAGATCGGACGCCATTCTCTCGTACAGTTGACCCATGTTTCGTCTCCCTGTGGTTGCCAGCGTCCGCCCATCGGGCGCCGGTAATCACAGGGTCAACCGCAAATCGTGCTCCATGCGAGTGGAGCGACGAACAAGATCCGAAA
>CAZTTW010000365.1:0-5430 GCA_964616265.1 uncultured Myxococcales bacterium
CGGACGCAGACAGCCGTGCGCGCATCGAGGATTTGATCCAAGAGGCGCTGCTGTCTGCCAGCGACTTGGCTGCCGTGGCGCAGTCGCGGCGCCGACAGTTGCTGATGGATCGCATGACGATGTTGGCGCAGACCACCGCCGCGCTCCTGGCAGCTCCCGACGTGGGAACGCTGGCCAAGACCGCCGCCGACTACTTGCCCGGTCTCGGCATTCGCGCCGGCGTGCTGGCGCTGTTTGCTCAGCCAGGCAAAGTCAGCGAGGAGCTCGACACGGTCCTGCGCTTCGACGAATCCGGCCGCAGGTCGGCGGGGGCGCGCTATCGATCGCGGTTGCTCGCACCTGCCGACTTTCTCGATGGCCGTTCCGTTATCGTCGAGCCGCTCGGTTTTCGCGGCGAATGCCTGGGGCTGGCGCTTCTCGACTACGGGGCCACCGACACCATGGTCTACGAAGATTTGCGCCTGGTGCTCGGGGCGGCCATCAAGGGCGCGCAGCTGATTCGCGCCGTCGAGGATGCCCGCCGCGAGGTGGAAGAGTTGGCCGTGACCGATCCGCTGACGGGCCTGTACAACCGGCGCCACCTCATCCGGCGCCTGGAGAGCGAGTTCGCCCGCGCTCGCCGCCACCTGCGCAGCTTGAGCCTCATCGTGGTCGACCTCGACGGTTTCAAGCAGGTCAACGATCAGTACGGACACGATGCCGGCGACCGCGTGCTCATCGGGTTCGCCGATCGCCTGCGTCGCAGCCTGCGCGAATTCGACACCGTGGCCCGCTATGGCGGCGACGAATTCGTGATTCTTCTTCCTGAAACCGACAGCGCGCAGGCGCGCGCGACCGCCGAACGCATCCGCCAGAGTGCCCTCGGCGAAACCGGTGAAAAGCAGGAGGTCGGCGCGACCTTCGGTGTAGCGACCTACGATCCGTCGACCATGAGCTTCGACCAGGAGGAGCTCTTGCGGCGGGCCGATCGCGCCTTGCTGATGGGCAAGCGTGCCGGCAAAGCGCGCATCCTGCATTTCGACGATTCCGTCACGCAGACAAGCTGGCCGGTTCCTTAACACCTCGCCCCGCGCAGCGAGGAGAGGTCGCCCCTCGCAGCGAGGCGGGTGGGGGGGCGACAACTGCGTCGACGTCGGCGCGGTTTGTGCGTAGTCTCGCCCCATGCAGACCCTGCTTCACCTTGCCGTGCTGACCGTGACCGTGATTGGCATCGCTCGCTTCTTGCCCGACGTGCAGGTCAAGAACACGGAAACAGCGGTTCTTGTCGCCGTCGTCTTCAGCGTTCTTAACTTCTTGCTCGGCTGGCTGATAAGCGTGGTGCTCTTCGTACCGGCGCTGCTCACGCTGGGGCTCTTGTTCCTGTTCATCCCTTTCATCGTCAACAGCGTGATGCTGTGGCTGACGGACAAGCTCATCGAGGCGTTCGAGATCAAGAGTCTGCGCGCTCTGTTGATCTCGGCCGGCATCATCACCGTGGCGAACTTGCTCTTCTCCGCGGCCGTGCACGGCCAGCGCCAATTCTAAGCGGACAAACCACTTCTATTTCTGGGACACGCTGGGCGCGGTTAGGCGCTGGAGCACCATGAGCGTCTGCACCGACTGCACTTCGTTGCCCTCGCGGGCGAACACTTGGATGAGGTTGCTACCGGGCCATAAGGGCACGTCGGTTTCGAAGGACAGGTGCGTCTTTTCCCCGCGGTTGGGCAGGTAGAAGACCTTCTTGGGCGGCAACTTCGAATCGCGGTTCCAGACGCGAACGTAAAGGTCTTTGACCTCGGTGTTGTCGGTGGCGGTGCCTTTGATGTGCACGGTGTTGCCCGAAACCGTGGTCGGCGCCGTCACGGTCAGAACCGGCGGCGTTGCATCCCAGCGCTGCCGGTAGGTCGGGCTGCCGCTGCCACCGCGGGTGAAGTCGGCGTTCGCCACGAAGGCTGGGCGGCCGGGCTCGATCTCGATGCGCTCGAAGTCGCCCAGCTTGCCCGTCGCGTGGAAGACGGCGTCCTTGTCGGCATAGCCAACGACCAAACCGCTTGTCGACGCCGACTCGCGCAGGGCCACGTTCGCCTTGGCGATGGTGACCGAGCCTTCGTCCGGCGTGGGCGCGGGTCCGGGCGGCGCGATGGCGATCTTGATCTTGTCGGAAATGGATTCGCCGAGCACGGTATCGGCCACCATCAGCTCGAGCTGGTAGTCGTCACCCTGGAAATCGTTACCGACTTCGTAGACGAACGCGAAGTCCTTGGTCGCGCCCGGCGCGAGATTCTTCGCTTCGAAGCGGCCCGCGCTGATGAGGACGCCTTCTTGGCCTGCGCCATTGCGCACGATGGCCTCCGTCTTGAGAGCCGGGCCGGAGCCGATGTTCTTAACGCGCACGATGGTGTGAACGCGTTCGCCCTTCTGCACGCGGCCGTCCCGATTGCCGCTCACGTCGTCGACGGTTTGGTACGAGTAGGCAAACAGCGGATGGGGCTTGCCCTCGATGTTGAGGGTCATTTCGGCGTTGGTAGCGCGCAGCCTGCCCTGGCCGGAGAATTCAGCGCGCAGAATGTCGGTGCGGGTGAGGCTGTTGCGCGGCACCCGGACCGCCAAGTCGTAGGTCTTGCTGGCGCCGGCAGCGATTTTCCCGAAGACCATCTCGTTTTCGTCGAAGAGCAGGTTGTCGCTGCGCAAGACGGCGCGCACGCGGTACACGGTCGTATTACCCGTGTTCTTCACCAGGCCGCGGATCTTGATGGTTTGTCCCGCCGCCACTTTCGCATCGCCGCCGACCAGCGCCAGCGAGGTTTGGATTTCGCCGGCGGAAGTCGCCGGGCCTTGGCTCCAGTCGACGCCCAGCTTTTCCAGCGCTTGCGACAGCTTCTTGTCTTGCTCGGCGCGCTCCTTGTCGAGGAATTGCTTGGACTGCGCCACCAGCTCCTGCCGATGCGGCGATTTGGCCTGCGCCAGGAGATCGCGCGCCAGCTCCATGGGAAAATCGATGCGTGCCTCGTCGAGCGGCTGCTCGTCCGCATCGTCGTCGTCCGCGGTCGAATCGTCTTCGTCGTCGGCGTGGTCCATGCGGCGATGATCTTTGCCGGGAGGTGGAACGAACAGATACGACAGCGTGTCGAGGGGCTTGCCGCCCTTGAGCGCGTTGGGATTTTCGAGGTGCCACTCGTAGTCCGATTCCTGCCGACGTCGGGTCGATGGTTGCAGGCTGATCCACGCTTCGTCGCCCTTCTTGTCGACGCGCATGCGATCGAGCTCGATATCGGGCGTGACGCCGACGCCCTGGATGGAGACGTCGCCCGGCGTGAGGTACTGCGCGGTGGTGAGCTTGAGGCCGAGCCGGTCGTCTTCGCTGTGCTTGCCGAACGGCACCGGCGACGGAATATCGAAGAGCATCTGCACCGAGCCCTTGCCGAACGTCGTCTCGCCGATGATCACGCCGCGGTCGAGGTTCTTGAGCGCGCCAGCGACGATCTCGGAGGCGCTGGCGGAAGTCTCGCTGACCAGCACGGCCAGCGGCACCTTGGTGTCGCCGTTGCGGGTGGCGTGCTCGTCTTTGCGTTGCGCGCCTCCGGGGCCGACCATGGAAACCAGGACGCCCGACTCGATGAAGGCATCGGCGACTTTTTGCGCCTGATCGTAAAGACCGCCGGGATTGCCCCGCAAGTCCATGATGAGGCCTTTCACTTTTTCCCGCTCGAAGTAGCTGAGCGCTTTGGTGAGGTCGCTCTCGGTGTTGGCGGAGAAGCTGACGATGCGGAAGTAGCCGATCTTGGCCGCTGGCTGGTTGCCGGTCGCCGGCACCGCCAAAATGCGTGGCGGCGGATCGATGGCGGGCGGGCGAATGTAGTCGCGCACGATGGTGAATTTCTTCGGCGCCTGCAGCCCGGTGCGATCGATGTAGACGTCGACCGGCGAGCCCACGTCGCCGCGCAAGCGATCCACCGCCTCTTGCAAGGTCATGTTCATGGTGGACTCGTTGTTGATGCGCACGATGTGGTCCTTGGCCTTGATGCCGATGCGAATCGCCGGCGTTTCAGGCATGGGCTTCTTCACGGTAATACGACCTTTGCGATCCATCTCGATGACGATGCCGAGGCCGCCGAATTTCCCCTGGGTCGTGGTGCGCATGTCCTTGAAGCTGTCCACGTCCAGCAGTACCGAGTGCGGATCCAGCGTGTAGAGCATGCCGTTGGTGGCCGTCATCTCGATATCCACCAGATGGCGTGCGTGATCTTTGGTGGGCACGGGTCGTAGGCGCGGCTCGACGAAGGCAAAGATCTCTTTCATCGTGCTGCTCAGGGTCCAGGGCGAGTCGACGCGATCGATGGGAAACGTCTTCTGCTCGCTGTTGACCTTGACCGTGACTTGCTTGGGCTCGCGCTCGGGAAAGCGGTCCACCAGAATCTCGGGCACGTCCCGCTGGAGGAAGTCGAGCGCGCCCACCAGCATCTTCTTCGGATCCGGTCGCGTGCGATCGAAGTACTGGCTGTTCACGTAGTAAAGCGTCTTGCTGAAGATTTGCGCTTGCGAGAGCGTATAGTCGGTGCCGTCTGAATGAACTGCTGCGCTCAGCGTCGGCTCCGCCAAAACTCGCACGTCCTGGCCGCGGTGCTCGATCGTCAAGACAAGGGCAAGCGCCGTGACGCCAACCAACACGAGTAACTTGCGGAAACGGTGCATGAACGACTCCGAGCTGTCTGAGGAACGCGGCTTAGGACCGTCGATGAGATCCATCTGGGCTTTTCGGATGATAGCAAGAGGCAGACC
Organism: uncultured Myxococcales bacterium; assembly: GCA_964616265.1. GTDB lineage: Bacteria > Myxococcota_A > Polyangia > Fen-1088 > Fen-1088 > Fen-1118. The sequence goes on from CAZTTW010000365.1 coordinate 4,759, forward strand.
GCTCGTCGCTGCCGGAGCAGGCGAATTACGGAGGATTCGAGAATCTAGGCCGGGCGGCAGGCAGGGAGCTTGCCCGCAACGGCAATCCGTGCGATTGCACTGGCCGTGGCTTCTCATCCGCCAGGCGTTCTTTACGTCGTCGCATCCAGCATCGGCAACCCCGATGACCTCTCACCGCGAGCCATCGAGACTCTGCGCAAGGCGGACGTGGTGCTGGCCGAGGACACGCGCTCGGCGCGCAAGCTGCTTTCCTCGCACGGCATCGAACGTCGCACGCAGTCGTGCTTCGACGCGAATGAGCCGGAGCGCGCGCAGGAGGCGTGCGAGATTCTTCGCTCCGGTCAAAGCGTAGCGCTGCTTTCGGAGGCCGGGACGCCGGCCGTCTCGGATCCCGGCTTTCGCGTGGTGCACGCCGCGGTCGCCATGGGCGCGCGGGTGGTGCCGATACCCGGACCGTCGGCCTTTCTGGCCGCTTTGGTGGCGTCGGGCCTGCCGACGGCGAATTTCTATTTTGCCGGCTTTCCGCCGCGCAAGACCGGCGCACGGCGACTGCTTTTCACGCGGCTCAGCCAGCTCGGTGCCACCCTGATTTTCTACGAATCACCGCATCGGGTGGGGCCGACCTTGGCCGAGCTTGCAGCCGTGCTCGGCGAAGCGCGAGATGCGTGCGTG
>CAZTTW010000366.1:0-5423 GCA_964616265.1 uncultured Myxococcales bacterium
TCACCAATTTTGGCCATCACAACGTGCCAGGTGTCCCCGCAACGTGTGCAGATATCCTCGATATCCTCGCCTACCCCTGGAGTCGCCATGTTGAGCTGCTTCGAGTTCCCCTGTTACGTCTGGCACTAATTGTATCAGGCATCGAGTCCCGCTGCCGGCTACTTTTTCAGCGAAGCGGAATAGATCACGAGCGCATCGACCTGCTCGGGCGTCAGACGATCTTTGAACGGCTTCATCTCTTGTTCCTTGCCCTCAACCGTACGCTTGATTCCCTCGAGCACGGATTTGCGAGCGCCTTCGAGCGTCAGATCCTTCCAGTACGCGCCTTTGGTCATGTCGGCGATGCCCATCTCGAGACCAAGCTCCGTCTTGGCATGACCGTCGTCGCCGTGGCACGTAGCGCATTTGGCCTCGAAAAGTCGCTTGATTTTCTTATCGGGTTTGTAACCGGGCGGCGGCACCAAACCTTCCGCGAGCGTAACGAGCGAGAAGAGCAATCCCGCGACGAGCGTCGCGAGAACGAAAGTTCGAATCATGGGAGACCTCGGCTGTAAAGTTCACGCTCGAATGTCGGTTGTCAAGGTCGGGCCGGCCGCACCCAAGGCATCTAAAGCTGCGAGCCGCAGCTGGTGCTGGCCGCTGCGCACGCCACGAAGCCACAGCTGGTGGTGATGTTGGTCGGATTGCCGGTGGCGAGCACGCCTTGACCTTGGATGGCCGCCGCACAGGACAGCCCCGTGGAGGCGTTGTCGCTGATGGTGACGAGACCAAGCGTCGTCGGGCCGCTGGTCGGTAGTTTATCGACGCGGATGCCGGACCAGACAGTGCCGTCGCCCGTTTGCCCGGAGCCGTTGTTGACGATGGCGCTGTTGCGAATGTCGAACGCTGCGTTCGACAGGAAGATACCGCCGGCGGCATGTTTCGAAATGGTACAGCCGTCGATGTGAAGCGTGGCGGACCCTAGCGTGGTGGCCGGAACATCGAGGCCGATGCCTTGGCTCGACGACGGGTTTCCCGTGATGCTAAGACCACGCAGCGAAAGATCACCCGCGATCAATCGGATGCCGTCGGTATCGGCACGCGCGGTGACAACGCCGTTGCGACCGACGATGACCAGCGGCGCGGCCAGCACACCCAGCGCAAAGCTGTCGGCCAGGCTATTGAGGACGATCACCACCGACGTGCCCGCAGCGATCGCCTTGCTCGCCGTACAGAATGGCGACTCTAGCGAGCCCGCGCTTTCGACCGTGTCGCTGCACGAGCCGATGGTCGTGCGGCCGACGTACACGGTTTCCGCACTGGTGGCGCAATGACCGTCGGAAAGGCAGACGCCCGCGCCGCTGCCCTTCGCTTGGCACTGGCTGTCGGTTGTGCACGCGACACAGGAACTGGCAGAAGTGTCGCAAATCGGCTTGCTCGTCGCCGTGCAATCCGTGCTGGTCGCGCATTCGCCGCACTTGCGGTTCGTGCAGAACGACTTGCCTGACTTGCCGGCGCAATCGCTGTTGGCCAAACACTCGAAGCACTGCCCTGAGGCGACATCGCACGCCGGCGTGGTCGAGGGACAGCCGGCAAGGGCGGCCGCACAGGAGACACACGCGTGCGCAGCGGAGCAAACCGGCGAGCCGCCCCCGCATTCTGCGGCGGTCTTGCACGCGACGCAGAGGCCTTGCACGCAGAAGCGCGCCTCGGCTGAAAGACAGTCGTTGTCGTTACCACACGTACCGGCCGCATCGATGGCGCGCGCCTCGACGGCGACGTCCATGACAGCATCGACAGAAGAGCTGGCAGCACTGTCGAAGGCAGGGCTCGCTTCGCCCGCGCTGTCGAGCGGGGAGGACAAGGGTGCATCCTTCGCGGCGTCGGTGTCAGTGTCGGCGTTGGGATTGGTGTAGGCGTCGACACGGCCATCGTAGGCAACGGGCACATCGGGAATGGACGCGTCTGCACGGGTGTCCGCACCACCATCGACACCGGGCATGCCAGGCATGCACTGATGGGTCGATTGGTCGCAAAAGAATCCCGGGTTGCAGTTGTGTTCGTCTTGCCAGCACGTCCGATGATCCAACCGTGTGGCATCGCAGCCGGACATCAGCGCAAGCGCCAGACTCAGGGCAGCCGAGACTCGCAGCGTGCAACGCCAGCTCACTGGAACCTCCCCGCAAGTTGCAAGCCCATGAGCCCGACGCTCACATGCGCTTGGCGCGGCCAGAACGCCCAAGTCAAGAGCCCGGCGCCACCTGCGGCGACCACGCCGCCGACGATCGCCGTGGGCAGCCCGTACTTGCGCGTGTCGCGCACCCGATCGCAGTTCGTGCAGGCAGATTTTCCGTCGACGCTGATGTAGTAGGTGCCAGCCGCCGCCGTGGCCAGCCCGGCCACCACCAAGCCAAGTCCCGAGTAGACCGCCATGTTCCCGGAGTCTCCGCCATCGTCTCGTGCAGGCGTCGTCGTCGAAGCACCTGCTGGGGTCACGGTCGTGGCCGCAACCGGGGCCGCGTGCGACACTTGCGCCTGCCGCGCGTAGCGATCGAGCAATCCTTGCGTGAGAAGCGCGCCCGTTCCCCACAAATCTTGTTCATCGCAAATCGGACAGTCCCGAGTATCTTTGCCGAGCAGCTTGCCTTCATCGGCGTTCCACAGCGCCACCGTCAGCTTGAAGCTTTCCTTGGCAAAGTGCGCATCAACCGCAAGCACAAGCATCGCACCCGACGCGGCGGCGACTTGCGCGAGGCAGCCGGGGATCTCGCAATGCTGCAACCGATCCGGCAGCGACTCGGTCGGCACGAGCGAAAGCCCGTTGCGCGCGGCCACGTCTGCGATCTCCTTTTGCAGTCGCTCTTGTCCGTTGGCGGACAACTCGCCGCCGGTGATCGCGGCGACCACGACCATCCGCTGCTGCTCGGGCGAAGCGGCGCGGGCAGGCCCGAGGCCGCCGACGAGCAACCAAACGACTGCGGCAATGCATGACCTGCGCAAGACCATGCGCGGATTCTTCCGATCCCGAGAGCGCAGTCAAGGTTCTTTGGCGGATTTGCGGTCTACGTCGCCTTGTGCACCTTGCGCATCCTGCGCGCGTGCATGCGCAATGCTCACGCGGTCACGCAGAAGCGCGTTACCCGGTTCGAGAGCCAGTGCCTTCTGGTACTCCGCTTCTGCCTCGGGGAATTTGCCCATCTTGAACAAGGTGTTGCCGACCACGGCACGTGCCTCCGCGCCGCCTCCCCCAGCCACGGCACGCTTTCCTTCGTCGAGTGCGCGCGCCCAATCACGGGCGTTGAAGGCTTCTCGGGCCAGACCGAGATGATCCGTCTTCTTCGCGGGCGCGGGCTCGACCCCGCGATTGGCCGGAGCCGGCGAACGCGTCTTGGGCGCAGCGCCGCTCGCCTGGTCTTCCCCCGAGATCGTCGCGCGTGGTGCTGCCGCCGGTTTCGCTGGAGCTGTCGCCTGAACCGCGACCGCCGGCAGAGGCGGTGCCGGCGGCGGTGACGGCGCTGCCATCGAAGGCTCGGCCCGAGTAGGCTTCTCTCCATCGTCCGCCCGATCCGCCGCCATTCGCAGCCAGAAGAGCACCGCCATGCCCGCGAGCGCGCCGACGCCGACGGGCATGAGCCACCGCCAACGGCGCTGGCGCGAAACTTCCAGGGACGCCGACGATGTCCACGCGAGATTCGCACCACCGGCGGCTCTCCGTTCCGGCCCCACGTCGAGCAAGTGCCGCCCCGACTCGACCAAGCGGCGCCGCTCCGACCGATCTTTGTCGGGCGAAAAAATCTCTTTGAGAGCAATCGACAGCCAAATCTCGGGATGCACCTCGGGCGGAACGAAACCGGCCAGCGCGCGACGAAAATCGTCCGCGGTCTCGAACCTGTCCTCGGGATTTACGCTCGTTGCCTTGCGAACCACGGCGTCGAGCTCGGCCGGCACCTCGGGGTTGAAAAGCGACGGCAGAGCGTGCTCTCCGCGCGAAATCCATACCAGAATTTCGCCTTCGGTTTCCGGCGCCGAGGTGAGGCTGCTCTTGCCCTCGACCATCGTGCCTATTGGCCTCTGGGTCAAGAGCTCCCACAGAAGCACCCCCAGCGCGTAAATATCGGTTCGACGGTCGAGCTTCGCGCCCGGCTGAAGCTGCTCCGGTGCCAGATGCCACAGCTTGCCGGCCGCGCGGTGCTCGGCCGAGGGCTCGCCGTGCAAATCGGACGAGGCGATTCCGAAATCGAGCAGCTTCACCTCGCCCGCGTACGTGAGCCGCACGTTCGGCGGGTTGATGTCCCGATGAACAAGGTTGAGGTTCTCGAAATCGTGGGCATAGGACAGGCCGCGCGCGATCTCGCTGACGATGTAAACCGCCACCGGAACCGGCAAGATTCGCCCCTGCGCAGCCATGCGGTCGAGCAGCGCCGAGACGTCCTTGCCCTCGACGAACTCCTGCACCAGGAACACCTCGCCCTCGACTTCACCGATGTTGTGCGTGTGCGCGAGATTGCTATGCACAAGCTGGCGGGCCAAGTCCGCCTCGTGCCGAAAGCGACGCACATGCTCTGGGTGCGAGAGCAAAGCTGGCAGCATGCGCTTGACCACGCACAACGTCTCCATCTCGCGATGTCCCGACATCGCCAGATACACCGCTCCCATTCCGCCTTCCCCGAGTGGCGCGAGCAGAACATACGACCCGAATTTTTGCGGAAACTTCGAAAGCAACGCGCGCATTCTAAGCCCTCGCGCTCGTCCCGACACGTTTTCACCACGTCCGCGTTGTGGTCCGCCGCATTTTTCTGCCGGCGCTGCTCAGGCACAGAGGCGGCCTGCGTGCGCTACGGCTATAGTAGAGAGCGAGCACTTCGTGCACCTCATCGAATACACCCTTCTCGCCGCCGGCTCGATGTTCGTGGTCGTCGATCCGATAGCCGCGGCGCCGGCATTCCTGGCCATGACGTTGAGCGATTCGACGCAGCAGCGCCTGCGCACTGCGCGCGTGGCATGCGCCGTGATGGCCGCGACGTTGCTGGTTTTCTCTCTTGCCGGAGCCCTCATCTTCAGGGCGCTCGGCATTACCATGGCCGCGTTTCAAATCGCGTCGAGTATCGTTCTCATCATCATCGCGCTCGACATGCTTCGAGTGCAGCGCTCGCGCGTACAAGAGACCCGCGAAGAGACTCGCGCCGGAAGCGAAAAGGAAGACGTCGCCATTACACCGCTCGCGATTCCCATGCTGGCCGGCCCGGGCGCGATCTCGACCATCATCATTCTGCAAACCCAGGCGACGACCCTCGCACAGCACGTGGTTCTTCCGGTTTGCATTCTGCTCGTGGCGGTCGCCACCTACGCTGTCTTTCGCCTCGCCGTGCATGGCGCTCATTGGCTGAGTCCCATCGCCATGAGCATCGCCGTCCGCATCATGGGCATGCTGCTGGCCGCGGTGG
>CAZTTW010000367.1:0-3256 GCA_964616265.1 uncultured Myxococcales bacterium
GCTGCGGTGAGGAGCACCAATTGCAGGCCTTCGAATGGGCCCTGGTGCAGAAGGGAATCGGCAACGATGCCCAGCAAGAACAGTTCCTGCGGCCCGATGCCTACCTTGGCCTGGTCTTCCTCAGCGACGAGGACGACTGCTCGGCCGCGACCAACGATGGCATGTTCGGTGTGAGTCCGGGCGGTACCAATCTGGTGGCCGAATCGGCCAGTCTGCGCTGCTCGACCCGCGCCCACCAATGCGGCGGTAAGAACCTCACCAAAGCGCCGCCGGGCTATCCCACCAGCGCGGCCTTCTCGGCGCCTTTCTCGACCTGCGCGGCGCGGACCGACGCGTGCCCCAACCAGAGCGACGGCGCCAAGTCGGGGACGGATACGTCAGTGCCAACCAGCTGCAGCCCGCTCAGGGATGTCAAACGCCTTGCAGACAAGATCAAGTCCCTCAAGAGTGCTCCGGACAAGCTGATCTTCGTGGCCGGCATCTTCGGCTGGCCACTGGACGGCCAAGACACACTTCCGTACAAGATTGACCTGATACCCAATCCAACCACCGACCCGAGCCACCCCGAGGTTTTCGATGCCTGGCCAATCTGCTACGACCCCCAGCACTACAGCCCCACGGATCAGATCACGTTCAACGTGGCCGACGCCGGGTTCGGGGCCGTGGGCGGTCTGCGTGAAGCGGCCTTCATCGATCAGTTCGGCGAGAATGGCTCGAAGTTCAGCATTTGTCAGTCCGATTTCTCGAATTCGCTTGGCGGTATTGGCAGCGCACTAGCGTATCGCATGCCCAATCTGTGTTTAGACACCAAGTTGGTCGATACCGATGTAAACGCTCCGGGGCTGCAGCCTGACTGCCTCGTGTTCTATCTCAACCCGGTGACGGGGCCGAACGGTCAGGTGAACCATGTCAAAGGCCCACTCCCCTTGCCCGAATGCGATGCCGACGCGAGCCCCGAGACGGTGACGGCCGATTGCTGGCGGCTCCTCTACGACACCACTCGATGCCCTGGACAAGGACAGTGGGTCGACGTCGTGCGTACCGCGGCCGAGATCGCCCAGACTCCGCAGATCCCGGAGGGTACGGAATTGAGCATGCAATGTCGGGTCTGTACCTCCGCCAACTCGACCGCACCGGAATGCGCCTATTGAGCCTTGGCTATTTATTGCGGCACCACTTGAATGATCTTGTCGCTCATTTTTCCGGTCTGGGTGTCGGCCCCACCACAGATGTACCCTGCCCACTGCGACGAAACCCAAGCGCCGCCCCGGCCGCCGATGTGGACGGGCAGCGCAAAGTCGAAGGTGCTCGCGGACTGCGACACGGGATCGTAGCTGAAGATCGAGGTGTAGCCTGTGGAGTTGCTGCTACTTCCACCCGGCAAATAAAAGAGGTCGCCGTCGGTGAAGGCGGGAACGCCCCACACACCATAGGGCAAGGTTCCGGCCAGTTTGACTTCGCCGGAAGAGGGATCGAACACCTGCACCGCGTTCGATGCCGTGCCAGTCGTACCAGCGGCGTCCGCCTTGCCGCCGAGAATCCAAACCAAGCTGCCGTCCCAGAACACCGCCGCCTCCTCGACGCCGACGGGCAACGTGGCCGGTATGGTTGTGAGCGTGTCGCTGCTCGGATCGTAGCGCAGGATCTGCGTGAGGTGCACGCCGGCGGCATAGCCACCCACGACGTAGATGACGGAGTCCGCCCAGACAGCCACCACGTTGTAGGCAGCCCTAGGTAATTGAGCCTTCATGATGGTCGCGGAGGCCTCGCTCGGCGAATAGCGGACGATCTGGCTGAGCGCGCCGCTGTTGCCCAGGCCGCCGAACAGGTAGGCCGCCGTATTGGTCCAGGCCACTCCAGCCGCGTAGGTCGCCGTCGGCAGGACTTCGGGCAGAACGTTCACCACCTTCGTGGTGGGATTGAAGCGAACAATCTGCGTAAGCACGCCCTGGTCGTCGAGCCCGCCCGCCACGAAGACCGATTGGCCATCCGAGAACACCGCTGGCTCGTGCCTCGGCGTCGGCAGGACCACGTCGAGCACGGTAGCCCCAGGAGGGGCAAACATGGGTGGCAACACGAAATCGACAGCGGCGTCGCGCCCTCCACTTGGTCCGGCATCGTGATTGCCCTGTCCGGTCTGACCGCAACCCATAGTCAGGCCAAACCCGCCACAAAGCAGCCAGAGCCAGACTCGATTCGACCGAACGATTGCGGATTCACCAGTTGCGAAACACCAAGCTCGCGACATGAGGCGGTCCTTTCTCTTTCGTTGCCAGCGAAGAGCGTACACCGAGGCTACGGTTCGCGATACCCTCGGTCGAACAAGCGTCATTTCGCTTCACTGAATTGCATCGCGCTCGCAACGACGGAGCGAACCCACGCTTTCTCCAGGTTGTTTCCGGTCTATACTTCCGCCCGGTGATCAAATGAGTAAAGCCACCCTCGAACGACGGGATTTCTTGAAACTGGGTGCGACCGGGTTCGCGGCTTCGGCCGTGGCCGTGGGCTGCGCGACGGTGACGGCAGAGAGCAAGGCGCCTGCACCGGTAGCCGCGGCGCCCGAGCCAACGACGCCCGCGCCGGCAGCCAAAGCCACCGGGCCCACGCGCCGCACGCTCGGACGCACAGGGATCCAGGTGCCGTTGGTCAGCATGGGCGTGATGAATGCTGACAACCCCAACCTGGTCAAGGCCGCGCTCGACGGTGGCATGTTCCTGCTCGATACCGCGCACGGGTATCAAGACGGCCGCAACGAGGAGATGCTCGGCACCGTCCTGCCGAGCCGCAAGCGCGATTCGTTCGTCTTGTGCACCAAGATTTTCGTCAGCACGCTCGACCGCCAGACGGGGCTCTTCGGCCCCAAGACGCGCGCCGAGGAGATTCCCGAGAAGCTCGACATCAGCTTGAAGCGCCTGGGCCTCGACCACGTGGACGTCCTCTACCTGCACTGCCAAAGCGCGCGCGAGGGCGTGCAGCACGAGGCGCTCATGAAGGCAATGGAGCAGGTCAAGCAGGCGGGGAAGACACGCCTTCTCGGAGTGTCGACCCACAAGAATGAGCCCGAGGTGCTGCGTGCGGCGGTGGAGGCAAGGCTCTACGATGTGGTGCTGACCTCGTACAATTTCAAGCAGGATCACCACCTGGAGGTCCAGAAGGCAATCGGCGAAGCGGCGGCGGCCGGGCTCGGCATCGTGGCCATGAAGACCCAGGCCGGCGTGTACTGGGACAAGGAGAAGACCAAGCCCATCGACCCGAG
>CAZTTW010000367.1:3356-5418 GCA_964616265.1 uncultured Myxococcales bacterium
AGACCCAGGCCGGCGTGTACTGGGACAAGGAGAAGACCAAGCCCATCGACCCGAGAGCCGCGCTGAGGTGGGCGCTACGCGATCCCAACGTAGCCACCGCCATTCCCGGCTTCACCACGTTCGATCAGCTGCAAGACGATCTGGCGGTGCTGCATGAGCCCGCGTTCATGCCCGCCGACGATGAGAAGCTGCGCGATGACAACGGCGGCAAGCTGGCCGGACTCTTTTGCCAGGGCTGCGAGAAGTGCCTAGAACCGTGTCCCGAACACCTGCCCATCCCGGAGCTGATGCGCAGCTACATGTACGGCCACGCGTATCGGAATCGAGGGGCCGCCCAGTCGCTCCTGCTCGCACTCGACTTGCCCGCCTCGCCGTGCGGCGACTGCGAAACTTGCCCGGTCGTGTGCGCCAAGGGCTTCGACGTGCGCGCGCGTATCCGCGATATCGTGCGCCTGCGCGACGTACCGCGGGAGTTTCTGCTCTGATGACGGTGCTCGCACTACTGACGACATTGCTGGCTGCTGCCCCGGACGCAGCCACCGCCAAGCTGCTGCCGCGCATCGATGGCTGGACGCTAGAGTCGGCGCCAGCGACGTACAGCCCCGAGACGCTGTTCGAGTACATCGACGGCGGCGCGGACGCATTCTTGGCCTACGATTTTAGGGAGCTCACGTCGGCCACCTATGTGAATGGGAAGAAGACCGAGCTGACGGCCGATCTCTATCGCGAGCCAGACGCGGCCCGCGCCTTCGGCATCTACTCTCAAGAGCGGCGGCCCGGCAGCACCAAGATGCCTGGCAAGCTGGAAGGCGTGGCCAGCGCCGACCACCTCGAATTCGTCGCGGGCGCCTATTACGTCAAGCTGGCGCTGCCCGGTGGCGGCGATGCGGCCCTGCTGCCCCTCTTCGCCGAGAAGGTCGCGGCCAACCTGCCTGGCCCGCGCGAATTGCCCGCGGTGCTCTCGTGCTTTCCTGACTTGGGCAAGAAGCCACGCAGCGAGAAGCTGACCGCGCACGATTTCCTTGGGCACAAGTTTCTGCACGACGCCGCCACCGCGCCCTACGAGATCGGTGGCGCGCGCTTTCGGCTGTTCGCCATCGAGGGCAAGGATGCGGCCGATGCGCGCAGTATGGTCGCGTCCTTTCGCTCCCTCGCGAAAATGCCCAAGGCGGACGTCCCGGCCGAAGGCGCGGTCACGCTCAAGGACCCACTCAATGGCGAGGTCTTGCTCGCCTGGCGTGGCCGCTGGCTGTGGGGCGCGGTGGACGATCCGTCCCCGGCGCGCAAGGATCTGGTCGATGAGCTTGGGCGGCGTCTGCCCCGGCAATAGCGCCATGGGGCTCGGCCGTACCGATCCTCTCGTTCGATTCCCTGAACCATGCTGGCCAGGATTCGCAGAGCCCGTCGCCTTCTGGATTCCAACTCCGGCTTTTCGACTTGTCCTGATCCTTTGAGTTCAACGAGCGCTGGGCCAGCTCGACGCTGACTGGAATCGATGAACGAGGAGCGGGGAAAATCGGCGTGCTATCCTGGCGCCTTAAGCGGAGGAGTCCCATGAAGACCACGATTAGCGCTTGTTGGATGTTGGCATTCTGTTTCTCCATCGGGGCTTGTGCCTCGTCGCCGCAACCTCGACCGCAGTTGCAACCGCAGCCCGTGGCTGCCGACAACGGACAGCCAAAAATGCAGGCGGCCCTGGTAGCGCTACAGCAGGCGAAGGGCGAGCTCGAAGCCGCTGCGGCCAACAAGGGTGGCCACCGTGCGAAGGCGCTTGGCCTGATTCAGCAGGCCATCGGAGCGGTCAACGCCGGAATGCAATATGCGGCAGCCCATCCCACCGAGGTGGGACCGATGGAGGGCCCCGCCGCGCCCGAGCCGGTCGACGAGGTCGTACCAGAGGCAGGAAGGCAGCCGCATATGGCGAGAGGCATTATCGCTCTGCGCGAGGCACGCAAACAGCTCGTCGAGGCCAAGCACGACAAGGGCGGCTTCCGCGTTCAGGCACTTGGCTTCATTCAGCAGGCGATCGTGCAGGTGCGAGAAGGCATCCGATTCGCCAATA
>CAZTTW010000368.1:0-5414 GCA_964616265.1 uncultured Myxococcales bacterium
CTGGCGGCAAGGGCAACTTCTACGAGGGAGCCATGCTCGCCGGCTTCAGCTCGGACGCGACCGATACCGCCCTGCAGGCCAACATCGCCGCCGCCGGATACGGGAAGTAGGCGCGGGTCGCAGGTTAGCCCCAAGGCCTCGCTCGGGCTGAAACCGATCGCCCGATCACGGAAGGCGTTCTGTTAGGATACCTGCTCGCGATGGAAAGAACTGTTTCCTGTCATGCTTCGTGAGGCGCTCGCTGGGGCGGTGCTTGCTGCCGTGCTCTTCTCTCCCTCGTGTGGCTCGAATTGCCTGGAGCTCGGCAGCGCGGGCTCGGTGTGTGGCCAGCGTGAGGCCGCCATGCCCGTTCTCGCCGATGGCCAGGGCATGCCGGTGGTCGCGGGAACGCTCGACGGCGCCCCCATTCGCCTACTTCTCGACTCAGGGGCGAGCCGCACGATCGTCTCGGCCACCCTGCTCGGCGCGCAGGCCGAGGGAGACCATGCCGTGAGCTCACTGTGCATCGGCGCCCTATGCTTGAGCAACGCGATCGTGTGGTCCAGAGATTCGGTCTTCAGCGCGCCTGAGGTCGGCGCAATCAACGGGCTCGTCGGCATGGACGTGCTTGGCGCGTTTCTCGTCGAGATCGACCATGGGCAAAGCGTGAGCTTCGACCCGAAGGCGGGTGCGTGCGCGGGGACCGTGGTGCCGCTCAGCCTCGACGTCGACGGACGCCCCATGGTGGTCGCCAGTCTCGACGGCCAGAGCTTGGGACCGATCCTGCTCGACACCGGTTCGCTCTACACCCTGTTTGCGACAGCGACCGTGGCCAAGGCGCCCTACCTTGCCGACAGCGCCGTGGCCGCCACTGGATGCAGCATTGACGGATGCATCACGGGACAGTATTTCACCTCGACAGCACGCCAGGTGTGCGTCGGCGACGTCTGCCTGAGCAATGTCCCGGTGAAGTATCCGGTCTGGGACGCCATCGGCGACAGCCTCCTCTTTCAACGTCGTGTGGACCTCGATTTTTCGCGAAGTCGCCTCACATTCTGCGATCCATAGAATCGCAGCGGACCATGGGACAGTGGAAAAGCGCGATCCCAATGTCCGGACTCGGTCTCCGTCAGGGAGTTTGTTGAATGCGCGCGGAGAATGCCGCAAGCGCGAGGCGCGTGTCTTGCGGGGTATTCCCGTACACCCCGCTTGCAAAGTAGGAGGCGAGCCCTTCGAAGGTCCACTCTTGCCCATGGGCGCCGCTGGCCATGGCGTAGTAGAGCGGAGTGCGGAGCAGACAATTCTGCGCGAGAAAGTCGAAGTCGTCGCCAAGCTCGAAGAATGCCAGAAGGACTTCTGCGAATTCGCCATAGGCCTCTGCCGATCCGCCTTGGTAGGTAGGATGCGGAAATTGGTCGAATGCGTTCCAACTGAACTTGTAAGTGGTCACGACACTTCTCGCGGCCTGGTTCCACCGAACCATGAGCTCTTGTTCGACGCCTGCCGTATCCGCGGAGGTCGCACTGCCGCTCGCGCCCTCGGATCCGACCAGGACGCAGCCCGACCCCGATCCATCAGCGACCACGGCGCCACCTGCGCCCCCACCGATGCCGCCCGCCGATCCGCCGACGGCTGATCCTCCGGCGCCTTGGCTGACGGCGACACCGCCAACGCGTCCAGCCTCGCCCGACGTCGCCTCTCCGGGTTGGTCGACCGGCGTATCCAGCGCCGTGCTGCCGCACGAAACAAGACAGAGAAGCGTCGAAACAATAGAGACTTGAGCTAGGCAACGCATGCGAGAACTCCTAGGCACGAAAGCGAGGCACTTGAACAAGTGGAAGTCTACCCCGCCGATCGGCCTGCCATCATGCATAATTCCACGATGGTCTCCCTCTTTGTGAACCTCATGGGAGCGCTGTGTGCCGTCATGCGCACCCGCGCTGACCTCGCCCTCGAGAAACAAGCCGTGCGACGTCTTTTGGCTCTCGGGCTGATGGTGAGCGTCGGATGCTCCGGCAGCAGCAAGCCCACGAACCCCGACGCCGCCAGCAGCAATCTGGGTCAACCGGACGCGGGCGACTTACGTAAGGACGACGGCGCGGCCTGTGCTTCCTCGTATTGCAACCCGAGTCCGCCCAGCACCCTGCTGCCGCCGGGGACAACCTCGGTGGACTTCAGCATGCAAACCGGCGCGCCCGCGCGCTGCACGTGGTCGCTGGGCAGCGGTGGGACGTCGGTGAATTTCACGGGCGGCGAAGGCACGACCGCGCACACCGCAACCTTCACCGGCCTATCGATCGACACGACCGTCGTCAACGAGGTCTACGTCACCTGCGACGCTGGCACGGACTGGCCGCTGCACCTGCGCTATCGCGATTTGCCGTCGGTGAAGCCGGGCTTTCCGCGGGTGGGCAACCTGTGGGGCTCGTGGGAGGTTCAAAAAAACGGGGGCATTCCCCACTGCGCGCGCATCCCGCTGTGGTTGGGCGCAGGCTTCAGCGAAGCGGACATCTCGCAACTGCGTAGCTTGAACAAGGACGTTTTGGTGCTCGGATCGATCAATACGGTCGAGCGCAACGGCGAGCCCGAGGTGCCCGAGTCGGCGTACTTGCACGACACCAAGGGCAATCGCATCGAGGTGTGGCCGGGCGCATGGCGCTTGAATCTGACCAAGCCCGAGGTGGCGGTCATGCAGGCGCAGTTCGCCTACGACCAGATGATGAAGGTCAACCTGGCCCAAGACGGAATGTTCTTCGACAACTTCTTCCTCGATCAGTCGTGGCTGAAGACCGACTACAAGGGCAACCCGGTCGACGTAGACGCCGACGGCGATGGCAAGCTGGATGATCCAACGTGGCTGGATTCCGCCTGGCGCGCCGGCGTGTTCGCCGAGCTTGCGGCGTGGCGCCAGCTGATGCCGAACGCCTACGCGTCCGGCCACTTGCCGCGACCACCGTCGGCAGAAATCGGCGCGCTCTTCAATGGCGACAGCATCGGCTTCCAGGTCCCCGAGGTGATCGAGAGTCGCATCGGCTTCGGCGATTTGTGGGACACCTACCAGGGTTGGTGGACCGTCGGCCGCAAGCCGGTGATCACGATGATCGAGGGCGCGACGCCGTACCAGATCGGCTATGGCTACGGCTACGATCCGATGAAAGTAATCACCGCGGGCGCGCTGGAGTTCGGACGCACCGACTATCGCAACATGCGCTTCGGCCTGGGCGTGGCGCTGATGAACGACGGCTACTACACCTACGAATTCGGCGACACCTTTCACGGCGACGACTGGTGGTACGACGAATTCGACGCCAATTTGGGCGCGTCTTGCGGTCCGGCTCAGCGCCTGCCGGTGGCAACCGCGAAAAGCACCGAGCATCTGCGCGACGGCGACTTTGAAGGAACCCTGGCGACGAACTGGAGCCTGTGGGCCGACAACACCACCGGCGCAGCCGCCACCCTGTCCGCGGACAGCACCGTTCACAGCGTCGGGAGCAAGTCGGCGCGCATCGACATCAGCAACGCCGGCGACGCCACCGACTGGAAGATTCTCTTCTCGCAAAGTTCAATTTCGGTGGTGCAGGGAACGTCCTACGACCTCACCTTTTCAGCCCGCGCCTCCGCGCCTTGGGAAGTCGGCCTGGTCTTGCAAAAGGGCGCAACGGACTGGCACGGCTACGGGCTTTCCCGCGTCGTGGAAATAGGCACCACCTGGCAGAGCTTCACCATCACCTTCGAAGCAAATGAAACCGCGAGTGACGGCCGACTGGGGTTCGAGCTGGGCACCCTCACGGGCTCGGTGTGGATCGACGGCGCGACGATGACCGAGCATCCCGCCGACGTGTACCGCCGCGATTTCCAGCGCGGAGCCGTGGTGCTGAATGCCTCGCGCGCAGTGCAGAGCGTGGCGGTCGGCGCTGGCCTGACTCGCCTGACCGGCACGCAAGCCCCGCTCTACCAAAACATCGTCGATGACGCCGACGCGGCCTTTGTCACCGGCGCCGGCTTCAGCGCGACCGAGCACGATAGCGGTATCTGGAAGGCGGCAGGGCCGTATTTCCACGATTGGGCGGGCGGTAGCCACGTCCTCGCCACGGGCAGCGACAACGCAGAATGGGATCTCGGCCTGCAAAGCGACGACACGTACACCATCTCGGCGTGGTGGGCGGCAGCTCCCGAGGCCAGCGGCTGGACCAAGGCCGCGGTCTTCGAGGTCATCGCCGCTGGCGTCGTAGTCGCAAGCAAGACGCTCGATGAGAGCGCGGCGGGCGACGCCTGGACTGCCATCGCCACGCTTGCTCTGACAGCCGCTGACAAACCGCGTGTGCGTGTCCACAACGCGGGCACGGGAATCCTCGTCGCAGATGCCTTACTCGTGGAATCGCGAGCCCGCTGGAACGATGGCAGCACCGCCAGCACGGTCACCCTGAATTCCATGGACGCCATTGTCTTGAAAAGGACAACCGCCGGATGCCCGTAGCGTTCGGGACCGCTGGGTTGGCCGCTGCTCTGGCCAGCGCTAGCGTCAGCGCGGCCATGTCTTACCCTCGCACGTAGGTGATATTCTCGTTCGATGCTCACAGAATCTTCGCCACGGCTCCTGGTCCTCGGCCTGCTCCTGACCCTCGGATGTTCCGAGGACGGAACATCGGCGAATCACCCGGACGCCGGCGGAGCCGGAGGAACGACGGCGACCGGCGGCTCGATCGGCGGCGGCGACACATCGGCGACCTCGTCCAAGGGTGGCACGACCCAAACGGGCGGCTTTTCGACGACCGGCGGTTCGTCAGCGATTGGCGGATCATCTGTAGCCGGCGGTAGCGGTGGAGCCGGAGGACGTTCGGGTAGCGGCGGAAACGCCGGCGCAAACAGCGACGCTGGCGACACTGGTAACGACGGCGTTCCTCGCTCTGACGGAAGCAACGCCGATAGCAACACCGGCAGTGGTGGCACAGGCTCGGGCGGCAGCACGGCCGCGTCCAGCTGCGGTCCACTGAAACCAGCGCAAGCTCCGTCCAGCAGCTCGGGCACGGGCGGCGGTTCCGGAGGCACCGTCACGCCCCTGCGGGCGATCGACGGCTTCGTGACCCGCACCGGGACCACCCTGTCCCTCTGTGGACAGCCGTTCCAAGTTCTCGGCACCAACCTCTACTATCTTCAGTCGTACTCGGTCTACGAGGCCGGCAACTTGCGGACGGTAGCCGACGGTCTCGACGACGCAGTCAGAATGTCTCTGCCAGTGGTGCGGACGTGGGCCTTCAGCGACAGCAAAGACACCAACGATAGCGCCACCATTCGCTCGGCGCCTGGCACGTACCTCGAAAGAGGTCTGGTGGGGCTTGATACCGTGGTCGCGGAAGCCAAGAAACGCGGCATTCGCCTCATCATGACCCTGAGCAACTACTGGGACGCCTACGGCGGCTTTCCTCGCTACGCGA
>CAZTTW010000369.1:0-5413 GCA_964616265.1 uncultured Myxococcales bacterium
ACGGTGACCACGGTGACCACGACTGCTCCAGCTGCCACGGCTGCGGCGAGCACTAAGCCGCCGACTCCTAGCGAACGTACGCTGGTCCCTGGCCGTTGCGCAGCAGGTTGCCGCGGCCGGTGGGCCAGGGCAGGCATTCGGTTCCCGAGCCAGGAACCGTGTAGACGTCCACGCCATGGTCGAAGGTGAGGAGCACGATCTCCAGATTCCCGTCGCCGTCGAGGTCGGCCACCGAGGGCGCCGCGGGCACGCCGATGCCGTTGCCGCCGCCGTCGCCCTGGCTTGCCAGCGTCAGGTCGTAAAGCTCGCGGCCGGTGTTGTCGAGGACGATGAGGCGGCCGCCGTTCTTTTGTAGAGAATAGGTTCCAAAGACGATCTCGGGAACGCCGTCGCGATTGAGGTCGACGATCGCGGGCTCGGAGGCGAAGGTCTTGGCCACGCCCTTGGCAAAGTCATATCGCCATAAGAGGTTGGCATCGGGCCCCATGGCGTAGATGGCGCCGTCATTGAGGGCGGCGATGATTTCGGGTCGGCTGTCGCCAAGAATGTTGGCGATGGCGGGCGCCGGAACGCCGTCAGGTGGGTACCAATCGCCGTCGCTGCGCACCGCGGGCTTTGAAGACAGGGGCAGATTCTCCCAGCCCGGCAGTCGCATGGCGCTGCGTGAGCCGTCGCCGTACGCACCTTGCAAGACCATGAAGGCATAGCCTTGCGTCTCGTACGGCTCTTTCATCTCGGCGTTGGGCAATCCGATGACTTCGTTCTTGCCGTCGCCGTCGATGTCCGCCACCGACGGCGGCGATGCGGTCCATTGCAGCCACATCGTCGTCTTGACGTCGGGCCAGGGGTCGGTGTGCAGGTGGTAGTGGTTGTCCTCCACCGTCGGATCGAACCAGCGAATGAACTGTCCCCAGTCGAGACGATTGCCGAGGTACTTCGTCTCGTGGTTCGTGAAGTAGGGCGACGCCAGCACGGAGGTACCGTCGGCCTTGAACGCGTTGATCTGGTGGTTGTCGTAGGTGACGATGATTTCGGGGTTGGGATCGTCGTCGATGTTGCCGATGCCGACGTTCAGGCCGTAGCAGCCGTAGCCGGTTTGGCCGGGACCATTGGTGTCAGCGTCGCCGCCGGGGCCGCCGTGCGTGTTGTAGCGTGGCCAGGCTTGCCAGCTCGTGCCCGCTGGCTGAAAGAGTTTTCCGCTCGGGGAGAAGGCGAACACTTGTGCCCCCGTCGAGGACGTGTTCGTGGTGGTCACGACGACTTCGATCCTTCCGTCGCCGTCGAGATCGCCGGCTGCGATGCCGCGACCCTCGGGCGATTGTCCGCCGCTTGCGGTCGATGCCGGCCAGCCTGACTTGATGGCCAGGGCGCCATTCTTCCATTCGTACGCGGCGACCGTTCCTTCGTTACCCGCGGCGACGATTTCGGTGATGCCATCGCCATCGAGATCCGCCACCACCGCCGGTGCGTAGATGCGTCCCTTGGTGTAGGCGTCTTGCTTGATCGTGGACAGAAGATTGCCGCTGCTGTCGAACACGAACAGGCTGTAAAACGGTGCGATGATTTCCTTCGTGCCGTCACCGTTCAGATCGGCGAGGCCCGGCGACGAGAACCAGCCGGTCTCCGCCCAGGATTTGTCTCCCGTGAGCCTGCGCACGAACACCGGCTTGGCCACGGGCGCGCTTCCGCCTTCCGAGCGACAGACCGGCGTAGCTACGACGCCACCGTCGGGATAGACGACGTTCGGGCCAGGGTCGTTGGTCGAAGTGTTCGAAGACTTCGACGAACAGGCCGCTGTCGCGGCTAGTCCCAGCAAGCCCCAAGCGCACCTCTTCGCGAGCATCGTCATCGCCTCCTTGCCCACGCCGATCGTACACCCGGCGGCGAGTGTTTGCCGAGCGGCGCCTACAGCTTGGCGGGTTCGTCGCTGCCGGCGCTGGGGCTCGCGTGCGTCTTACTTCCGCCGTGCTTCTTGGCTGGCCTCGTCGGTTTGTCCACGGGCACTTCGGTCATTTCGACGGCTAGGCTGCTATCGGCAGTCAGCGCCACTTCCTTGGCGACGGCGGCGAAGCCATCCTTCTCGAAACGAACCGCAAGAGGTTCGCTCGACGGACGCAGCTCGATGGTTTCCGGCGTCGTTCCCAGCACTGCCCCATCGGCGACGCGCACGACGCGCGCGCCGGCCGGCGTGCTGGCGAGCCGCAGGCGAATCACGTCGGGTGCCTTGGGCTTCTCCTCGGGCGGCGGCGTCGTCGTCTGGGTGATCGGCGTGGGCCGAGGTGCCACGGTCGTAGTCGTCTCGGGCCCTTTGCGCAAAGCCATCGCTGTCACGGCGACCGCCACGATGCCCGAAACAAGAACGATCGCGGCCCATGGCTTTCGGCGCACTTTCTGGGTCGTCGTTGGCATCGGTGCCGAGAAGCCGCCGGGTGTGAGGGTTGTCGGCGACACCGTCTTGGGCCTCGCATCCTCTTCGTGTGCAGCCAGCGTGGCACGCACGCCGAACTGGTCCGTGCTGCCCAGCTTGTGCTCGGGCACCACCGGATGGGGCAACCCGCTTGCTGTTGCGAGCGCTGCTCGCACGTCGGCCATCGACTGGAACCGATCCTCGGGTCTCTTGGCCAGCATCCGCATGACGGCGCGCTCGACGGCGGTGCCGACTTGCGGCGCGAAGCTTTGCAGCGGCGGCGGCGAATCATGCAGATGCATCGTGAGCAGCTCGCCGAAGCCTTCCGAGAGGAAGGGCGGCCGCCCGCTCAGCATCTCGTAGAGAATGATGCCAAGCGAATAGACGTCGCTGCGATGGTCGACCTCTTTCGTGCCAAGGCACTGCTCGGGCGACATGTAAATCGGCGTGCCCATCAGGGTGCCAGTGCGGGTCTTGAGCGAATCGCCCGACGGCACGCGCAGTTTGGCGATGCCGAAGTCGAGGATCTTCACGCGCTCGCGGGAAGCGTCCGACTCCTCGGGGATGACGAACAAATTGTCGGGCTTGAGGTCGCGGTGAATGATGCCCTTGGCGTGCGCGGCGCCCAGGCCCGAGGCCGTCTGCATGGCGATCTCGATGGCGCTCCGCTCGTCGAGGCGTGACAGGCGCCGGATGCGCGCAGAAAGCGACTCGCCCTCGAGCAGCTCCATGACCAGGTACGACGCTCCCTTGGCCGTCGTGCCCGAGTCGAGCACCTCGATGATGTTGGGATGGCGAATGGCGTTGGCGGCGCGTGCCTCGTTCAAGAAGCGCGTGAGCAACTGCGGGTCGTGGCCCATTTCCGAGCGCAGGACCTTGATGGCGACGCGGCGGCCGATACCGGGATGCTCGGCCAGGTACACGGCGCCCATGCCCCCTTCGCCGAGAAGAGAGAGAGCCTGGTAGTTGCCGTACCGTTCCCCGATCACGTGCGACCGAGTCTATCGCCTTTTACGAGCCCGCGCAGCCTTAGACCTGGTCGTGGCTACTCACTCTTGCCCAGCGCCTTGCCGCCGCGCTGGTATTTGACCACGGCCGCTTCGTGCTCGGCCACGGTCGCGGAGAACTGGTGCGTGCCGTCGTTGCGCGACACGAAGTAAAGGAAGTTGGTGCCGTCGGGGCGGAACACGGCTGCCAGGGCAGCGCGCCCGGGATTGGCGATGGGGCCGGGCGGAAGGCCCTCGTGCGTATACGTATTGTAAGGGTTGGCAGCATCGTCCAGGTGGATGCGGCGGATGCGCCCGTCCCACTTCTGGCAGGCCGGCGACGCTTCGCCGAGGAAGCTCGGCGCTACGGTGCAGCCGTAGATGATGGTCGGGTCGGTCTGCAGAAGACGCGGCTTGAAGGTCGACTTGGTCAGGCGGTTGATGAAGACTTGGGCGATGCGCGGCCGCTCTTCGGGCTGGCCGGTTTCCTTCTCGACGATGGACGCCAGCGTGACGATGCGAGCGTCATCGAAGGCGAGCTTGGTGCGAAGGTAATTGGCGCCGGTGGGATTCCGGGCGCGTAGCTCGTCGAAGACCTGGCGGTGCCGGCGCACCATCGCCACCAAGACGCGGCTGGCCTGCGAGTGTGGAAGCAACCGATAGGTGTCGGGGAAAAGGTAACCCTCGAGGGAGCGGCCGGGCAGATCGAGGCTCTTCACGAAAATCGGATCAACCGCCTGGGCCAAAAACTCCGTCTTGTTGGTCACGCCCGCGGCATCGAGGATCTCCGCCACCTCGATCATGTTCTTGCCCTCGGGCACGGTGACGGCAATCAGCTCGTCGGCGACGCCCTTCACGATCAGATCCACCAACTGACGAGGCGTGACCGGCGCCTCGATTTTGTAGTGGCCCGGCCGGAAGCGGCTGGCGGCGCCGCGCTGACCGGCGTATAGGCGGAAAAACGCGGGCCTTTCGATGAGTCCGGCTTGCGCCAAAAGCTCGGACACGCGCTGGGCACCGGAGCCTCTGGGAATTTCGATTTCCACCGTGCCACGCGCGGAGCCGGCAGCGCGGTCGGGATAGCTCGTAATCTTGTGAACGAGCCAGGCGGCGAGCAGAAGCCCCACGCCGGTGGTGATCAAGAAGACCCGGAAAGCGCGGTGGCGGGGTGATGTCATGGTTTCTCCGTCGTCTTTTCTTGGATCGGCCGGGGACGAGCGTCGAGCCAACGTTGCAGGATGACGGCGGCGGCCATCTTGTCGACCACTTGCTTGCGCTTGGCGCGCGACACGTCGGCTGCCAGCAGGACTTCTTCCGCTTCGACGGTGCTGAAGCTTTCGTCGATGAGCTCGACCGGGAGGCCCAAAGCGGTGTGCAATTTGTCGGCAAAAACGCGAGCTCGCTGGGCGGCTGGGCCTTCTTGGCCTTCCGGATCGATAGGCAGGCCAAGCACGATGCGATCGGCGTCGGCTTCTTTGGCCGCAGCGGCGATCGCGTCGAGATCGCGCACACCACCATGTCGCGCGATGGTCGTCCGCGGCTGGGCAGTGAGCCCCAGTCCGTCCGATACCGCAACGCCGATGCGTCGCGAGCCTAAGTCGATGCCGAGCACTCTGGCCATGAGGAACCTTATGAAAGGAACCTAGTCTATTACCGGACTTGGGGTACAACTTCCAACATGTCGGACGAACCTAAGCTTCCTGCCAATGCGCCGCAGCTCCAAATCGAGCTCGATGAAGTGACCGCCCAGGGCGCCTACAGTAACCTGGTCTTCCTGAACCACAACGACGCCGAGTTCACCCTGGATTTTGTCTACGTGCAGCCAGGTGGGCCGCGGGCGCGCGTTCGCTCGCGCATCATCATGTCCCCGCGACACGCCAAGCGCTTCTTGCGCGCGCTGGAAAGCAATATCGCGCGCTACGAGCAGGTCTTCGGCAAAATCGACGAGGGCAATCCCGTCGATCCGATGACCGTCAGCTAGATGGAAACCCTCAAAGGGTTTCCAAACCTTCCCGCGATG
>CAZTTW010000370.1:0-5400 GCA_964616265.1 uncultured Myxococcales bacterium
GATCGCAGCGTCGCGCTCGTGCAAGCGCTTGCGGCACACGTCGGCGAGCTTGCGCCACAGGCTGAGCAGCAAGGCGCGCTTCTCGGGCGGTGGATCGGCACCCAGGCGCTTGATCATGCGCCGGTAATTGCGCGCCAGCTCGCGCCAGCCGCCTTGCGCCGTCAGGATGCGCTCGATGCGACCGAACGTCCGCTCGTCGTCGATGTCCTCGTCGAGAACGAGGTTGTAAACCTCGATGGCTCGCTCGCTGAGGCGCAGCTCGTAGTTGAGAATGTTGCCCATGGCGACCAGCAGTCGCGCACGCGTCTTGCCGCTTTCGACCTTGACCAGGCGTTCGAGAATCTCCACGGCCTTCGGCCAGTCCCGCGCCTGCGAATAAATCTCGAACGCCTCGTGAAGCGTGACCGGATCGTCCGGCCGCAGCGCCAGCATTTCGAAATAGGTGCCAAGCGACGCGCGGACATCGCCGAGTTGGTCGCGCTCCGCCGCTGCAATCTTCGACAAGACCTCGAACTTTTCGTCAGCCGACGAAGCGCTCTGGAGCAGCATGCGCTGCTGCTCGATCATGGCCCGCGCGGTTTCCGGGCCCGTGCCCGAGAGCCGACCATGCGCCTTGGCCAAACCGTCGCGGCATTCCTTGTTGTCGGGCGCAAGAGCCACCGCTTGCGTGAAGGCGTTCGCCGCCTGCTCAGCCTCGCCCGACGCCAAATAGGCTTCGCCAAGACCTTCCAGATATTCCACGCGCTCGTCTTGCGTTAGGCCAGCGTCATTCCGGCCTAGCACCGCTGGCGCCGCAAGAATGACGTCGTCCCACCATCGCTCCGCCAAGGCGAGCGAGGACCAGCGCAGGATCGCCGGCAAATAGGTCGGGTCGTTGCCGTAGGCGTTGCGATAGTTTGCTCGCGCGCGATCGTTGTCGCCGAGCATTTGCGCCGCCCAGCCGGCCTTTTGGTACATGCGCGCCGACTGGGCGCTGCCCTGCCCGTTTCCAGCCGCCAAACCTTCAAAGAGCGGCAAAGCGGTCGTCCAGTCTTTCGCCTCCCACGCGATGTCGGCCAGGGCCTCGGCCGCGGGACGGTTGGTCG
Organism: uncultured Myxococcales bacterium; assembly: GCA_964616265.1. GTDB lineage: Bacteria > Myxococcota_A > Polyangia > Fen-1088 > Fen-1088 > Fen-1118. Next base: position 1,086 of record CAZTTW010000370.1, read on the forward strand.
GCGCCAATTCGACGACCCGACGGTACATCTCGGCGGCGGCGTCTTTGTCCGAAAGCCGCGTGCGATAGATCTCCGCCGCGTCCAAGCTGTAACTGACGCGCAACTCGGAATCGCGAGTCGCTGCCCCGGCAGCGGACAAACACGCAGCGACCCGGGCGTAGTCGTCGCGCATTTTGTAAATGTCGAGCAGGGCGAGCAAGGCAGCCGTGTTGGCGGGATCGGCAGCCAACGCGGCTTCGAGCGCATTTTGCGAGGACGTCGGATCGCCCTCTTGCTCCTGAAACCACGTCGACAGCACCACGTACATCGCGGCTTGCTTCTCGGGCGGAGAAAGCTGCGGCGCCACGCTCATGCATTCCTGCAAAAGCTCGGGGAAACGGCCGAGGACTCCGGCCATGCGGGTAAGCTCGCCGGTCAGCTTCTCGTCGGCGGGATCATCCTGAAAAGCCGTGAGCAGCGCGATGTACGCGCGGTCCGGATCGTTCAGGTTCTCCTCGAACACCTTGGCTGCCAGCGCCAGGTAGCCGGCGCGGCCTCTCGCCGTGGTGTCACGTTCGGCGCACTCGATGAAAAGCGCGGCGAGCTCGTCCCAGCGACCTTCCTGCGCGAGCGCACGAGCAGCTCGCTCGTAATCTTCAGCCGGCGGCGGCGTTGGCGTGGACTCGGATTGATTGTGCGGGTCTTCGCTGGTCATCATCTCCTCCGGTACGGGCGGGTGCTAAGCAAGGGGGGATCTGGCCGCGACGCCACCTCGACGATCTCGTGCCTGACAATAGGGGGGCCATCCGCAGCAGTCAACCGCGACGAGGTTTCCCTTGTACCTCGACAATCTTTTCCGCATGATCGGCCCTCCCATGAGCACCGAGACAACGGTTCGAAACACGCCCCTGACGAGCGCCCACCGGCGCCTCGGCGCGAAGCTCATCGATTTTGGCGGCTGGCTCATGCCCGTGAACTACCCCGCCGGTATCCTGGAAGAGCACAAGGCCACACGCAACGCTGTGGGCGTTTTCGACGTCTGCCACATGGGCGAGATCCATTTTCGCGGGCCACGCGCCGCTCAGGCCGTCCAGCGCCTGGTCACCAACAACGTGGCGGCGCTTTCCGACGGGCGCGCCATGTACGCCGTGGCCTGCCACGAAAGCGGCGGCATCGTCGACGACCTCATCGTCTATCGCGTCGCCGCCGATCACTTTCTGATTGTCGTCAACGCGTCCAACATCGAAAAGGATCACCAGCACTTCGTCGCCAACGTCGGCTCGCTTTGCCAGATCAGCAACGAGTCCGACAGCACGGCCCTCATCGCGTTCCAGGGACCCAAGGCCCAAACGGCGCTGGCCCCGCTGACCGACGCAAATCTGGCGTCGCTGCCCTCGTTTCATTTTCTCCCGGGGCAGAAGGTTGCGGGCGTTTCCGCCTGGATTGCGCGCACCGGCTACACCGGCGAGGACGGCTTCGAGATTTTTTGTTCGCCAGCCGATGCGCCCGCACTATGGGACACCTTGATCGACGCTGCGTCGGCGGTGGGCGGCAAACCCGTCGGGCTCGGCGCGCGCGACACGCTTCGGCTGGAAGCGCGCCTGAGCCTTTACGGCAACGACCTCTCCGACACGACGTCGCCTCTCGAAGCGGGGCTTGGCTGGGTGGTGAAATTCGACGCCGGCGATTTTATCGGCAAGGCGGCGCTGCTGCGCCAGCGCGACGCCGGTCTGGCGCGACAGCTGGTCGGCTTCGAAATGCGCGACCGAGGCATTGCCCGTCACGGCTACGCCATTTCGGACGTCGCCACGAGCACACGCCTTGGCGAGGTGACCTCGGGCACCGTCGGCCCGACGGTCGGTAAGAACATCGGCATGGGCTACGTGCCCCGAAGCCACTCGCAACCCGGCACCCGCATCGTCATCGACTGTCGTGGTAAACCCGCGCAAGCCGAAATCATCAAAGGACCGTTTTATCGCCGCCCCGGCAAGTAAGACCCGTTTCTTCAAGGAGCCAGCAAAGAACATGAGTGACGCGTATCCGAACGACCTTCTATTCTCCGAAGACCACGAATGGTCCCGCGCCGAAAACAACGTGGTGACCGTGGGCATTTCCCAATTCGCCGTGGACCAGCTCGGCGACGTCACGCAAGTGGACTTGCCGCGCGAGGGTGAAGTGCTCAAGCAAAACGAGCCTTTCGGGTCGGTGGAATCGGTGAAGGCCGTATCGGATCTTTTGGCACCGATTTCGGGCAAGGTCGTGAAGGTCAACACCACGCTGCAGGATTCGCCCGAGTACGTGAACGAGGATCCCTACGACGGTGGGTGGATGATCCAAATCGAGCCGAGCAATCCGGACGAGCTGAAAAAGCTGATGGATGCCGCCGCCTACGAGACATTTTTGAAAGAGCACGAGGACTAGAAGCCACCCGATGGCCGCCACACAGGATGAATTCGCAGAGCGCCACATCGGCCCGCGGCCAGCGGATCTGGCAGACATGTTGCGCGTGGTACGAGCCGCATCGCTCGACGAGCTGATCGACGAAACCGTTCCGGCGGCCATTCGCACCAGCCGCGCCCTCGAGCTCGCGCCGCCGCTTTCCGAATACGACGTGCTTTGCGAGCTGCGGCGCTTGGGTGGTCGCAATCGTCCTGTCCATGCATACATCGGCATGGGCTACGCCGAGGCCATCCTGCCCCCAGTGATTCAGCGAAACATCCTGGAGAATCCCGGCTGGTACACGGCCTATACGCCGTACCAGGCCGAGATCTCGCAAGGCCGGCTCGAAGCCCTGATCAACTTCCAGACCATGATCATGGACTTGTGCGGACTCGGCGTGGCGGGCGCTTCATTGCTCGACGAGGCCACCGCGGCCGCCGAGGCCATGCACATGTTTGCGGGCCTGGCTGAAAACGACGAGGCCAAGGTCTTCTTCGTCTCCGAGCAGTGCCATCCGCAGACCATCGCCGTGGCGCGCACGCGCGCAGGCGCCCTTGGCATCGAAGTCAAGGTCGGCGACCACGCGACCTTTGCGTTCGACAACAGCGTCTTTGGGGCGCTTCTGCAGTACCCGACCACCGACGGCAAGGTGCTCGACTACCGCGCCTTCTGCGAAAAGGCGCATGCCGCTGGCGCCAAGGTCGCCGTCGCCGCCGATCTCTTGGCGCTGGCCCTGCTGGTGCCTCCCGGCGAATTCGGCGCCGACGTCGCGCTCGGTAGCGTGCAACGCTTCGGCTTGCCGCTCGGCTACGGCGGTCCGCACGCCGCCTACTTCGCCACCCGCAAGGAATTCACCCGCAAGATGCCTGGCCGACTGGTCGGGGTCTCGCGCGATGCCCACGGACACGTGGCCTATCGCCTGGCGCTGCAAACGCGCGAGCAACACATTCGTCGCGAGAAGGCCACCAGCAACATTTGCACGTCGCAGGTCTTGCCCGCCGTGCTGGCCAGCATGTTCGCCGTCTATCACGGTGCCGACGGCGTTCGCGGTATCGCGACGAGGGTCGCGCAGTTGGCCGCGACGCTGGCCCAGGCACTCGCTGCTGCCGGAATACGAGTCGCAAGCACGTCGATTTTCGACACGGTTCGCGTGGATGCGACCGCGCCCGCCAACCCCGGCTTGGCTGTGGTGGCATCCAACAGCAGCTCTGTCACGGTGAGTTGGACGGGCTACGCGGCGCCACCCGATCTGGCGGGGTTCCGCGTTTACATTGAAGGAACGAATTATTCCTCGGTCACGGGTCTTCCTGTCTTGACCGGGCTCGGCTCCGCCGCCCGGACATTCCAGTTTAGTGGACTCGCCCTCGACACTCCCTATTATGTGGCTCTCCAGGCGCTGGATGCGGTGGGAAACAGTCTCGCGGCCGTTTCGCCGCTGGCCGTCTCGATTGCCAGCGCCGTGCCGCCGCCGGTCACATTGCAGGAATCGGCGGTGGGCGATTCTTCGGTGCTCCTCACGTGGAATGGCTACAATCCCTCCAGCCTGCTTGGATTCGCGGGATTCCTGGTATACTACGAGCCGACGAATTTCACCTCGGTGGCCGGTCACGTTTCGCACGCGACTCTTGGATTGAGCGCCACCTCTTTCCAAATGGGCGGGTTGGATCGCACCAGGACTTATTACTTCGCAGTGGTCGGCTTCAACGCGCAAAACGCCTTCAATCCGGCGGTGACGGCTGCGCTCTGGTCGGATCCCTATGCTGGCAACATCAGCGTCAATACGAGCATCGGTGGAGCCGGACACTATTTGGTCAACATTTACCAAAGCATGACCGTCGTAAACAACGCGACGCTGACCATTCAGCCCGGGACCACTTTGCTTTTTGCCCCCGGCACC
>CAZTTW010000371.1:0-5397 GCA_964616265.1 uncultured Myxococcales bacterium
TGGCAGCATTGGATGGCGCTGCCGTTCTGGGCCTGCGGTCCGCAGTGGTTCCTGTGGCAGTTGCTGGCGCTGAACGCGATGGCGGCGGCGCCGCACCGCGTCGCGCCGGGCTGGATCGGCTGGCTTGGCCGGCTCGACCCATTTGGCGGGCTTCGGCTCACGCGCCACGGTCGGCACGGCTTTGGGCCGCGGCGCGGGCTTGGCCGTCGCCACCACCGCCGGCTCGGGCTTTGCCGCCGGGGCGGTTTTGGGTGCAGGCTCGGGTTTGGTCGCCGGCTCGGGCGCCGCCGCTTTTGCAGCAAGCGTTTCGCATTTCTTGATGACCGCGGCGGCCTTCTTGTTCTTCGCTTCGAGACCGAGAACCAGCTCGGCCTCCCGACGAGCGTCGTCGCACTCGTTTGCGGCCAGCTTGCTGGTCGCGGCCTGCAGATGAAGCGCCACGAATTGCGTCTGCGCGTTCTTGTGAAGCTCGATCGCTCGCGGCTTGTACATGCTCTCGTCAGGGATCTCCGCCGTGCCTTGCAGAACGGTGTCGAATTCCTTGTTGGCCATCGCCAGCTTGAGAGCAGCCATCTTTTCGCTGTACTGCTTCTCGGCCTCGATGGCCTTGCTCAAGGTCGTCGCGTCGGCCGACCCTGGCTCTTGCGCGAGCACCTTCGCAACCAACGCGAGCGCGTCTTCCCACTTTTCGGCGTGCGCTTTCTTCTTTGCATCCGCCAGGAGATCGGCAACCGGAACCGCCGGCTCGGCAGGCTCGGCCGTCTTCGGCTCTTCGGCTGGCGGCGGTGTTGGCGGCGTCGGCTGGACCACCGGCGGGATCGGCGGCGCAACCGGCGCGGCCACCGGCACTGGCTCGGCAGGAGCCGATGCCACGATCGGCGCCTTGTGGCGACCGGCGAAAGCAAACACGAGCAGGAGCACGACCCCGACCGTGGTACCGGCGAGCCCGACGGCAATGATTTTCTTGTTCCGGTACCAGGCCGGTGACGCCTCGTCGAGCGCGCTGTCACCCGAAAGGAAGCGCAGCCGAACTTCGCCAAGCTCGATGACGTCGCCCGACTGCAATTCGGTGCGATCCACCTCCGCACCGCCGACGCGAACGCCGTTGGCGCTCTCCAAGTCGAGGATGATGTAGCGGTTTCCGTCGTGCACGATCTTGGCGTGGTGACGGGAAATGGACTTGTGATTGAGGACGATGTCGTTTTCGGGCGTGCGGCCGAGCACCTGGGAAGGCCGGTCGAGAATGAACTCGGTTCCCGCCATGAAACGGCTGGCGACCACCAGACGCGCCGGCGGTTCGGCAAACGGCGTCTGCTCCAAAGCGGCCTGCGCCATCATCGTGCTGACGGGAATCGTCGGCTGCCCGTCCATCGCCTCTTCGACGACCGGTGACGAAGCCACCGCGGGCACGGCGCTTTCCGACGGCTTGGCCAAGCCAGCCTGTTCTTCTTGAATCCCCAGGCGATAGTCGCCGATGAGGATAACGTCGCCGTCCTTGAGCGGAGCGACGCCCGACAAGGTGCTGCCGTTGAGTCGGGTGCCGTTGTAGCTGCCCAAGTCTTCGATGCGCAGAACACCGCCCCGCAGGGTCAGCCGCGCGTGCTTGCGCGAGACGTTCTGCTCGGTCAGGCGGATCGTGTTGCCATCGGTGCGGCCGATGGTTATTTCTTCGCGAATGAGGGGTACGGCAACCGTCTTCCCTTCATCGTCCTCGATGAGCAGCTTATGCATCGTGCTCGGCACCCTCGCTCTTTGACACTGTATCCGCACCTCCGGTGCGGATCAAGGCGCCCGCGTCGCCAACGGAATTGGGTCCTGTCGCCTTGTCATGGAAACTCTCACTGGAAGTGTACGAGCGCGGCGGCGACCACAATCGCCATTCCAACGATGAAAGACGCCGCTACCACGGCCACGGCAAGATTTTTGTTGTCCTGCAGCTCGCGCCGCAGGTTGTAGGGCGTGACCAGCTCCCAGATGTAGTAACCGACGATCAGAAGTGCAATGCCCGTGACGCCGAAGATCGTGGCGTTCAGAATGGCTCGCCCGAGTGGAAGCGTCGAGGCGGGCACCTCACACGCTCCGCAGCTCGGGGTAAGTGGTCATCAGGTCGGTTTCGGTCAGTGAGTCTTCGGGATCCGCGGGGGTCCAGATGACCTCCAAGCCGAGCAAGGCGTCGGCCGGCACCGAACCCAGCGCGGCAAGCGCGCGATCCAGCCCCACGCGATCGTCGACCTTGGCGATCTCGCTGATGCCAACGCGGGTGGCAATCAGGACCGTCACCACCAAGAATTCCAGAGCCTCCGCGCCCACCGTCGCGGCGGCGTTCGAACGACGCAGCTGTCCCTCGGCGCCTCGCACGCGTTCGAGCTGGTAGCGCGAGCGTTCGGCCATGGCGGCGCCGTTCATCTTCGATTCACCGTTGGTCAGACTGAAGGGACCGCTGGGCTCGACCAGCGCGTAGCGGATCGCATCCTTTTCCCGCATGAGCTCGAGCGCGGTCTGGCGCAGGAGCTCGGCGAGGCCGGTCTCCGACGAGGTGTCGCCGGTGCTGGCGAATTCTTCGAGACGCTTCTGCACGCCGCGGCCTGACCGTCCGAGGCCGAGCTGAACCTTGTAGACATAGGCGCGATCCACCGACGAGGCCACGTCGTCATATTCGTCGTTGCCGCTGTAATCGTAGTTTCCACGTTGGCTGGCGCGACGAACCGAGCGGACGACCATGAGGGCACCCACCGCAACGATACCCACGAGAAGCAGGCTGCCCATCATGCCCATGCCACCGCCGTAACCCCAACCGCCGTAACCCCAGCCGAAGCTGGGCAGGAAAAAGAAGCTGGATCGCCCGCCGTAGTCACGGCTGCCAGAGAAGCTCCGCGATAGGCCGCCCCCGCTCGGGCTCGAACGAAAACCGCTCAACCCGCCGAAGCTGCTGCCGGACTTCGGTCCCGCTTGTGCGACGCTGGCGGCCAGGAACGAGAGCAGGCAGAACATCCGGAGCAAACGCATCAGCAAACGCTTCATGGTGGTCCTCACGAAACAGTGAGCTTACCGGCCTAACCAGGCAAAGGCAAAAGGGCCGCGGCTTGTGCGAAACGCATGGCTACTGAGAAGCTCGGCCGCGCCCATCCGAGAGTTCCCCGGGTGGCGGTGAAGGGGTGCGCCATCACCAAAGCCAGATAGCTCCCCGATGAAACTCGGCCAAGCTCCGACGAAAGCGTGATGCATGTCCGATTGGCGATGACCGTGCGTCCGTTGAGCCGGCAGGAGCGTCCGATGGCAGCGCGATGGTATCGCGATAGCAGCGCGAGTGATTGGGTTGATGAAAGCCTGATGCAAGATTGTGAAAAACTTGCTCCCGTCCGATGCCGGACCTAGCGTGGGCGCATGACGGGCAAGGCGCCTTTGCGAAAGAATCTTCAGTCGCCAGCAGGATGCGATGGTTACCTCACGCGGCAGCAGGCAGCGCGGGCGCTGGGCTTCGCCAGTGAATTCAAAATCCGCGAGCTTGAACGCAAAGGCGCGCTGCACGCCGTACGGGGCCCGATGCGCGCGGCCTTTTATCCGCGAGCGGAAGTCATTGCGGTCAAGGCCAAGCTTGCACTCAGCGATCCCGACCAGGTAGGAGCCGATACCTGGACGGATGCCGAGCTCCTCAGCTTGCTCGATCATCCGAGGCCGAGCGGCGAACGACGAACCGCGTACGACCTGGTTTTGGAAACGCAGATCAGCATCGAGCGTGCACTGCGCGTCCGCGATTTTTGGGCGACCTGCGCGCCGAGCGCCGCAGGGACCGTGGCACCAAAATCGGCGACCCAAGCCGGGACGAAGACAGAATTCGCCGCCGAGGTATCGGGCTCATCCGAGAACGCACCCGACACGTCGGCAGCGCCGCTCGAGCGCCGACGTGCCGAGCGGCTTTCCCACGACGGTCTCGTTCGCAGCCTGCGCGATCCCAACCCGCGCGTGAGGGAACAGGCCTTCCTCAAGCTGAAAGAAAGCGGCGGACTCTAGCCGCTTGGATCGTTTCTAGATCGGGACCACGTCGCTCAGATCGACCTCGATTTCTTCGATCGGCACCACTCCCTGCATGGCCCGCAGGGTGTTGTCCCGGGCTCGATCGAGCGCCAACTTCTCGAAGTACGCCCCGACTTCGGGCACGGCCTGGGCCAGACGCTCAACGTATTCGCGCGCTAGGAAGAGAACCGTGGTCGGCACCGCTGCCCGCACGGTGGCGGTCGTCGGCTGATCCGTGACCAGCGCCATTTCGCCAAACACGTCGCCGGCGCGCAAACGGGCCAAGCTCACAGGCGCAGCGCCCGCGGCGTCGCGGATGACCTCGACTTCGCCGGACAGCACCAAGAAAAGCCCCTGGCCGCGCTCGCCCTCCCGAATGATGTCCACGCCGGTATCCATTTCGTGTCCTTCGAAGTGGCGCAGGAGCTCGGCCTGCTGCGACTTGGTGAACGGCACGAACAGGGGCGACGTCTGCAGCACGTTCTTGATCAGGCGCTCGCGGGAAAAGCGGTCCAGGCCCTCGCGTACCGACGGCACGGTGGCGATGACGTGCATGAGCGCCGTCTTGCTGACTTGAATGACGTCTGCCGCGCCCACCACCGCCACCGAAGCTGTACGCGGCTGCCCCGTGATGAGCGCCATCTCGCCAAACAGTGTGTTCTCGAACAGGTGCGCGACATCCTTGGGTCCGTCGGGCGTCGCCACGAAGACGCGCAACTCGCCGCTCGCCACCAGGAAAAGTGAATCTCCCACGTCGCCCTGGCGCATGACCACATCGCCGTCTTTGAGGCGCAAGATGGTGAGCGAGCGCGCCACCGCAGCAAACGATTCCCATGACAGCTCGGAGAGGAACGGCAGCGGGTGATATTGCTCCTGGTAGCCCACGAAAACCGAGAGATCCAGCGCTGCCCGCAGCGCCTCCTCGGCGGCGTGCTGCAGCGATTTGGGATGGGCGCCATCGCCCACGTCGAGCTTGGTGTTCGGATCCATCGGCGCCGGGCGAATCGCGAAGCGCGCGAGCTGGGCCGAGCCCGAGGCGTAGGTCTTCACCAGAAGATCCTCGATCTCCTCGACCGGCTGCCCGAGCTTCACCAGCGCTTGGCACGCCACCAGCGCGGGCAGGGGATGCCCGGCGCGAATGTCGTGAATGGCGACCGTGCGGTACACCTCCGCCGCGACGTCGACGGCGCCCACTTGCACCAGCGTGTCGGCGACGAGCGTCCGCACCTCGTAGTCGAGCGGAACCGCCGCCAAAATGCGCTGGTAGATCGACAGAACGGCAGCAAACTCGCCGCGCTCTACAAGCAGCCGCGCCTCAGCTCGGGCCTCGCGCAACGTGATCAGCATGAACCTAGAGTCGGTCATGCCGCCCGAGGTGGCAAG
>CAZTTW010000372.1:0-5390 GCA_964616265.1 uncultured Myxococcales bacterium
AGGTAGCGAGATTCGTCGTAGGGGACGCGGTCGACCAAGCAGCGAAAGTGGATGCGATTTCGGATGCGGCTCAGTGAGACGGGCGTGATGCTCAGATCAGCTCGCGCAAGAAGCGAGCACGAAGATCAACGCCTCGGTCCCGTTGACGTTGATGGACGTCACGCCCCAACCCTGCAAGGCACAGCCTCGGGGCGCCAGCGCCTCGAACACGCCCGATTGCTCGACGGCTGACACCACCTGCCCGAGATTGATGGTGCGGTCCGAGGGGCCGACAGAGTCCGCGCCCCAAGGGATATCCTTTCCGGACGCACAGGATGTTCCGAGATCCGAGCCCGGCGCCCACGTCGCGCGGCCCATGAAGCGCCCCTGGCCGCCAGCCACCGGGACCGCCGTCATCAGCAGGACGTCGCCCGATAGCGCACTGACATAGGCCATGTATCGGGTGGCACCGTTCGTGACCGAGAACGCGTAGATTCGGGGGCCACTCGCGATAGTCGTGGCCGCGCTCCAATTGATGGACTCCATGACCAGGAGCTGGTTCAGGGCCTCCGTTTGCGTCGTTGGTTTCCTGGTGCCCGACTCGACGGTGTAGCTCTCAAGCGTGGCGCCATCCGCACTGACCCGCACGAGAATCGCGCACTCGCCCGTTAACTGGCCGGTCAAGGCCGAGCTCGCGCGCGTGCAGTCCGTCGAGTACGGCGTGCAGCGGTTCCTGCACAGCGCGTGCTCGACCCAACGCCCATCCATGCATTCGTAGGAGTCGCCCGCGCAACTCGTGTAGTCACAGTACTCGTTCCCCGCGCAAGTGGGGTCGCTGGCGGAGCAGGTTCCAACCATGCCGGGAGGCAAGGGTCCGCAGCCCCCACTCCCACCGGAGTCGGTGGCGGCATCAACGCCCGCAGCACCATCGACGGCCGCGGCACCATCGACGGCCGCAGCACCATCCCCGCCGTTGATCCCGGCGTCGACGGCGGAGTCGAATCCAACGGCTCCGTCCGCTTGCCTCGCGCCGCCAAGCTCACCGTTCATTCCGGCCTCGGCGGCGGAGTCGAATCGAGCCGCGGCCTCCACCTGCTTCGCGCCTCCATCCTCGACACCTGCGGCGTCGCTTGCGCTGGCGTCGCGCCAGGGGCTGCCGCCATCCAACGCTCGCTGTTGCAGGCCGGTCTTAGAGCATGTGGCGATGGCCATGCTGCACGCGCATGCGGCAATCACCCGAAACCAAGACAAACAGCACTGTGGCGCGCTTTTCATACGGAGATTCTCCTCCCAAATCCGCAGCTCACGCAACCTCAGTGGCTGCCACGTCCGGGAATGCCCCTTCGTGCGACAGCGCTACGATAGTGAAGACACATTCGCTGCGCATGTGCCGGCGCGCGCGCAGCCTGCGCCTGCCGTCGGAGGGCTAGCTACCGAGGACGAGCATGGTCGAGGTCTGATTGATGTGGCCGATGTACGCTTCGCCGTAGGTACTGAAGCCCACTGTGGGGACCTGCGAGAACAGACTGCCGTAGGACGGACACTGGCCTTTGCTCTTGAGCTCCAGCGTGCGCAGGATGCAGTGGAAATTGAGCAGCGCGCTGGGCTGACCGAGGTCGCCTATCGCTTTGCCGGTGTCCACGACGATGTCGGTCGCTTCGAGTACGTGCATCGACATGCCTTCGAGAATCTGGCAGTAGAAACGGACGGTGCTGCCGTCCACGCCTTGCGGGCTGCGTACGAAGGGCTCGTTCTCGGCAATCAATCCCAAGGGATGCTTCATGAATTCGGCGGATAGGTCCGAGACCGGCACGCCGAGCGCTTGGGCGTAGGCTTGGGCGGCCGGCTGGTTGTCGAACTCCAGCACTTCGCGGTTTTTCTCGTTGACCTTGGTTGCCACCAGAACCTTGGGCAGCACGCGAAAGCTCTGCGTTTTTAGAACGCGGAAGGGCACCGCCATCTCGAGCACTGCTAGCGCCGCAACATCCGAGCACGCGCGACCGTTCACGAAGACGTGCGTCCTCTTGAACTGCAGGTCGTCCCCGGCCGAGCCGCCGACGAAGGTGAGGTTACTGGCATTGCCGATCTCGTCCATGACGGTCTCTTCCACCCCGGCGAGCCCGTCCGACAGCACCAAGCCGCAGTGGCTCTCGCACGAAAGGTCGTTCAGCTTGGCTCCCAGTTGCTGTTCCAGCGACTGCAAGGCCGCGCGAGAAGCGCCCCGCGGATCGGCAGATACACGATCGGCTGTCGCCACGACCACGCGACGGATCAGTTGCGATCCGAGTGCCATGGCCACGATGGAGTGGTCGAGCATCTGCCCGGAAACGATTTCACCCGCAGTCGTGCAGCCAAAGGTGACGACGCCTGGAAAGACCGCTGCTATTTCCCGCGCCAGCACCACCGGGTCGTAGGCGGCGGAAGCGAAGTAAACGACCAAGCGCGCGTCTTTATCGAAAAGCTCGCTGCTCAAAGCGGCTGCGACCTGCACCGGATCTTGCTCCGTAGAAAAACTGGTCTTGGCTTTCATCCTATTCCTCCGCAGCCTATTTGAGGTGCACGCCCATTTCCGAGGCGACCGCTACAATCTTCTGAATCAGGACCGCATCGTCGGGCGAGCTCGCGTCGAACTTCGCTGAGTCGAGTCCTTTGAGAATGAGCTTGGTCCGCACCATGCCGGCGACCATTGGATTGCTTGCCGAGCGCTGCTTGACGATTTCCTCAAGCATTTGTTTGATCTTCCCAGCCATCGCTGACCCCTTTCTCTCCCAACCACTCCGGCCAATCGGTCGATCGGTCGACCTACTTGAATTGGCCTTGGACTCCAGTAGCGCGCTTAGCTGGTCCGAAGACCGAGCAGGCGAGCGGCATTGGTCGACAGTGCCAGCTCGAGGCCGTGTGGCGAAAACGGTAGCGCCTTGAAATCGGCCAGCTCTTGCGTCTGGTTCTGCCAGGGCGAATCCGTGCCGAACACGATGCGCTCGGGGCTGTGCCTTGCGAGAATGACTTCCCAGACGTCGCGCGGACACCAGCTCGGCGCGAAGCTGGTTTCGAGGTAGATGTCGGTGCCCACCACGAATTCGAGGACGTTTTGCCAATCACCCATGCCGCCCAGGTGGCACGCGACGATCCTCAGCTCCGGAACCGCCTCGTGCAAGCGACGCAGGCGCAGGGGCGAGCTGATGTCGTGCTTCTCGTAGGCCGGGTGATACCCGCCGTGCAGCGTGAAGACCAGGCCGGCCTTTGCGGCCCCCCGGGCCAACCGCAGGCAGCGGGGATCGTCGAGCGCGCAGTCCATGTACTGCGGGTGAAACTTCAGGCCGCGCAGGCCGTGGCGAACGATGCGCTCGATCTCGCGCTCGGGGTCGGCGTAGTCGGGGTGGATCGAGGCAAAGGGAAAGATGCGTTCACTGGCGATCGCCACCGACCAGTCGGTAATCTTTTCGACCTGAGTGGGTTTGGTCGCGACGGAGCAGATCACGGCGCGACCGATGCCGGCCGCGTCCATCGACGCCACGAGACCTGCCAACGTCCCGTCATGGTGATTGCGCATGGCGTGCCAGAGACCTTGGCCGCACAAGGTTTTCGTCGCGTGCGGCGCGATCCCGTCGGGAAACGCGTGAGCGTGTGCGTCGATGATGTCCAATCGGGCGCACAATAGAGCCCGCGCAGGCAGCCGACAAGGGCCAGCTGCACGATCCACTTTGCCACTTCGCGACTACGTCGCGGTCGGATAGTCGGTGTAGCCCTTCGGGCCGGGCGTGTAGAAGGTCGACGGATCCGGCGCGTTGAGCGGACGGTTGTTCTCCAGGCGCTGCACGAGATCGGGATTGGCCAAAAACGGGCGCGCGAAAGCGAACAAATCGCCTTTGCCTTCGCGAAGCGCGGCCTCGGCAAGGGTGCGGTCGAAGCCACCCGCCAGAATCACGGTGCGCGGCCACGCCCGTCGCAGCGCTTTGCGAAGACGCTCGGGCACCGGCGGCGCGCCCATGGACGAATGGTCGACCAGGTGGATGTACTGCAGGCCGTACGGAGCGAGCCGCGTAGCGAGCGCCTGGTAGGTCTCGTCGATTTCCGGATAGACCTTCATGCCGGCGTTGTTACCGTAGGGTGAAAGGCGAATGCCCACGCGGTCTGCGCCGATAGCAGCGGTGACTTCCTTGACCACCTCGACCACGAAGCCGATGCGCTTGTCCACCGAGCCTCCCCACGCGTCGTCGCGCTGATTGGTCTGCGGACTCAGAAACTGCTCCAGCAAATAGCCGTTGGCGCCGTGCAACTCCACACCGTCGAAACCGGCGGCGATGGCGTTCTGCGCGCCCGCGCGATACGCGTCGACCGCGGCCCAGATTTCCGCTTCCGTCATGGCGCGAGGTACGGGATACGGCTGCGGTCCCTGCGCATCGGTATACATGGTGCCTTCCGCAGGCACGGCACTGGGCGCGAGCACTTGCCCATCGGCGGGAAGGTTCAGCGGGTGACCGACGCGACCGGTGTGCATAATCTGGAGAAAAATGTGGCCGTCCTTCCCATGGACGGCGCTGGTGACTTTCTTCCAGCCCTCGACCTGGTGCTTGCTCCAAATGCCGGGAATTCGCGCGTAGCCGGTACCGTTGGGTGACGGCGACGTCCCTTCGGTGATGATGAGCCCAGCGCTCGCTCGCTGGGCGTAGTACTCAGCCATGAGCGCGTTGGGCGTGTTGGCTTCCACCGCTCGACAACGCGTCATCGGGGCCATGACGATACGATTGCGAAGGGTCAGTTTTCCCAGATGGAACGGCTCGAACAGACTGGTGTCGGTCATGGGCATCTCGACTAATTAGATGCCAAGCGAACCGCAAAGACGCCAGCCCGAATGCAATAGTCGCGGCTCGCAGACCATGGTCGACTGCATCGACGTGCCGCGATGACCGCGAGCGACGGGCATCACAGAACAGTCCGCATCCGGCTCCTTGGCGATGGCTAGCCTAGACAACAAATTGGAATTTGCCGTTCGCGTTCTTCCACTCGGACCGCGGCGGGATGGCCTCGATGGTATCCCAGTGCTCCACGATCTTGCCACCCTGCACGCGGAAGAGGTCATAGAAGGACGTCGGCTTGCCGGCGAACTGACCCTCGCTTACGACGAGAATGAAATCGCCTTCGCCGAGCACCGCATGAACTCGATCGTACTTCATGGTCACGCCAGCCTTGGCCATCGCCTCGAGCGCCTTGCCCAGGCCAGAGAGCCCGTCCGCGATCCGCGGGTTGTGCTGAGTGTAGGCATCGCCATCGATGTACTCGGCGAGCCTGTTCATCCGACCGCTCACCAGGATGTCGTCGACGAAGGCTTTCACCAGCTTCTTGTTGGCGTCGGTCGCGCTCAGGTTGCTGGCCTTGGTCGGGCCGTCGACCATCGTGTGGCCGCTCGG
>CAZTTW010000373.1:0-5369 GCA_964616265.1 uncultured Myxococcales bacterium
ACGCTCCCGCAATTCGGGAAATCGAGAGGCGGCGCCGCGCCGCCGTTGTAGTAATTGGTCAACGGTTGGTAGTAGGTATACGGGTGCCCATTGACTGTGATGTCCTGCCCGCTGTACGTCGGCTGGATCGACATCGTCGTCGAGTTGCCGCCCGTTCTCGCCGTGTATTGGTAATAGGCCCCTTCGAACTGTCCCATACCAAGGTCACCCGGAAGATCGCAATCGTGACCACACCAGTCCGCATCTACGTCCATCCACGTGTTCACGTCCGTACGTACGCGATAGCGGCTGTTCGGCGACGAGCGCAATGTCATATCGATACCATTGATTCGGCAATTCGTCGCTGGCCCTGTGTGGTTGTCCCAACAATGCGCTGACGCGATCGAATCGATGGCCTCAAAAACCGTAATCACGCCAGTGGTACCACCGGTATTCAAGAAGTACGGAAAATACCCGGCTTGATAGAAGGTCATGAGCCCGAAGTTGAGCAAGCCATAGTTGTTCTGAACCACGGAACTTACCGCACGCTTCGCAATCACCGCACGGGAAGTCGCAGGACCACAAGTATCCCCTGCCCCAGTACAGTCGGTATCATTACGGCAAACCGTCTGCGCAATTCGGCACATACGAATGGGGCCGATCGGGCCACTGCGCGCTTCCGCGCAAACATCCGTCGCGCTCACCGGCTGAACGCAGTTGTTGGCGGCGGGCAAGACGCAGGTATTAACGGGAGTAGTGCAAGTATTGGGAGTGGCCACACAGGCGTTGTCTGTCTTCGCCGTGCAGGTATCCTGCGGAAGATTGCAGATGTTGGTGTTGCCGGTGCACGTTTGCGCAGCAAACATACAATTCTGCCCTTGCGGACACTTTCGGTAGCTGTTGTTACAGCTGGCGCCGGAAACAGAGCACACGCCGGTGCTCGGCGTCGGACAATCGGTATCCGTCACGCAGCTATCGTTGGTTAGGCTGCAACGCTTATAGCTGGGGCAGTCGCCATTCGAGGTACAGCCGCCACTCGGCGTTCCACCCAACGAGCACGTCGACGTGCCAGCCAGCGTCGGACAATCCGCCGCGGTCGAGCAGGTCGTCGATGTCGAATGTGCGCACACGTTGATCGAGGAGCAATTACCTCCCGGATTCGGGCATGCCAGGTTCGTATACTTGCACTTGCCGACGGCAACGCAATCGCTATCGCTGGCGCAGGTGGTCCCCGTCGCCGAACACACGGTTCCTTGAACCGGACAATCGGAATCCTTCGAGCAGGTTGCGTTGGTAACGGTGCAGCTCACATTCCCGAGGGACGTCTGGGTCGACGTCGACGTCTGTGTGGACGTTGAACTTTGGGTTCTTGTCTGGGTCAGGGTCCCTGTCCCTATCTGCGTTGCCGTTCCCGTTTGGGTCGTGGTCGTCGTGACTGTGCTGGTTTGGGTCTGGGTATTCGTTACGGTTTGATTCCCGGACGAGATCTGCGTGGTCGTGGTCGTTTGCGAGGAAGTACCGCTCTGAGTCGTCGTTCCGGTCTGGGTCTGTGTCGCCGTCTGACTGGTCGTACCCGTCTGAATACTGGTGGCGGTTTGAGTTGTCGTGCCGACCTGGGTGGACGTCCTAGTCTGCGTGCCGGTTCCGGTCTGCGTTCCGCTTTGAGTCGAGGTTCCCGTTCCCGTTTGAGTGCGGGTGGAAGTCTGCGTCCCTGTGCCTGTTTGGGTCGCCGTACCGGTCTGAGTCATGGTGTAGGTCAGAGACGCCGAAGTTGTCGCCGTAGCGGATCCCGAGGCGGTCACGGTGGCGGGAATGGTGTTGGTAGTATTTCCGACCCTGGACTCGGTCGTGACGGCCCAGCCCCAGTCCCACCAATTGGGTAGAGATGGCGTATAGACCGTCGCGGTTCCGGTGGAAGTTGTCGAGCCACTGACGGTTCCGGTCGCGGTCAGCACTTTGGTTGCGGTGCCGTTGTAGGTCGCGGTTACGATGCTCGTGGCATTCGCGGTCGCGCTTCCGACGTAGTAATCCGTGGTCGTATAGGTATGGGTGTTGTTACTCCAAAAGTCCATATCATAGGCAGTGTTCGTATTCGTCACTGTTCCCGTAATAGTCACAGTGACGGTTGCTGTCTTGGTTGGCGACTGCGTCGTCGTCATCGTCTGCGTGTTGGTCCCGGTCAGGGTATAGGTCCCGGTCTGGGTCTGGGTCGATGTCGGCGTGTTGGTTACGGTTTGAGTCTGCGTCACAGTGGACGTCGTCGTGGCAGTCTGGGTGTTCGTCGCGGTTTGCGTGCTGGTAGCGGTTCGGGTGGTCGTGGAGCTCTGGGTCTGGGTAGCCGTCTGCGTATTGGTTGCAGTCCGGGTAGTCGTCGCAGTCTGTGTGATGGTCGTAGTCTGTGTATTCGTACCGGACTGCGTGTTCGTTGCGGATCGAGTGGACGTGGCCGTCGACGTGCCCGTGGAGCTCTGGGTATTCGTAGTCGTCTGCGTACTGGTGTTCGTAAGGGTGCTAGTCGAGGTCCCTGTGCTCGTGAATGTCACTGTGCTGGTGCCGGTTAGGGTGGTGATGCCCAGGGTGCAGTTGGTCGTCGGAATAGAACACGAGCCGGGATCCTGCGGACAATCCGCCGATGTGCTGCAAGCAGTAACACCATCCTTCTGACAGTAGCCAGTACGACAGTCGTCGTCCGACAGACATGTCCGGCCCCAAAGCTTGCACAGTCCTTGGACGCCGCCGTTCCGACAGTTAGCGCCGTTATCGCAGTCCACGCCCGCCTCAGTCGAATTCGCGAACTGTCCGCCCGGCACACCGGTCATCGACCCGGACGTGTCGAGGATGATAAGCATATTGGCCTTGTGAAGTTGCCGTTCGATCACCACCAGCGGGTTCACCCGCGCATAAGAACGAGGTAGCGCAAGAAAGGAACCGACCAAGAAGACAGCGGTCGCGCCGACGGCAAAGCACGGTCGCCGAAGCCGGAGCAGCGCACCGCTTCTAAGCCTGGAACCATTCACTTCGAGTTTCATCGGCTGAAAACCGCGCTTCATTGACCAATGCAGGCGATGATGTCGACAACTTATTGCGATGTCCGTTGCATATTTTACACTATAAAATACGTTATCCAGCTTACTCAATGGTAATACTATTGAGGAAAGGACTGCGCGACGGCCCGCTAGCCAGGGGGATCGAGCTTCGAGAATCACAAGAGCAACTACCGAGCCAGCAGCGAAACTCGGGACGAGGTTTCAACCACGCAGAAAGCTCGCTATGGTTGCGCCACCATGCTGGGTGAAAACACACGCGCTCCCACCGCCGCCATCATCGTCATCGGTGACGAGGTTCTGTCCGGAAAGGTCGAAGAGCAAAATGCCCGCTTTCTGGTGCGCGAGCTGCGCCAGCTGGGCGTCGGCGTCCGGCGCATCGAGGTAATTCCCGACGTGCCCGAGGAAATCATCGCGTCGGTGCGCACGGCGTCCTCGACCTTCGACCACGTCTTCACCTCGGGCGGCATCGGCCCGACCCACGACGACGTGACAATCGCCGCCATCGCTGCTGCGTTCTCCGTCTCGGTCGTACGCAACGCCGAATTGGAAGCGTGCATTCGTCAGGCCGCCGGAGCTCGCCTGTTCGAACGCGACCTACGCATGGCCGATGTTCCGCAAGGCGCCGAGCTTCTGTATGGCGAAGGGGGCCTACACACGCGCTGGCCGGTCATCGCGTACCGAAACGTGTACATCCTGCCCGGAGTGCCGTCGATCCTGCAGCGCAAGTTCACCATGATTCGCGACCGCTTCGCCGCGCCGCCGTTCTTTGGTCGCGCCGTCTTGTCGCGCGACGGTGAAGGCGCCATCGCGCACGTTCTCGACAAGGCAGCCGCCGGCTTTCCCAGCGTCGCCATCGGTTCGTATCCCCACATCGACGCCGTGGACCACAAGGTGCTCATCACCATCGACGGGCGTGACGAAGCCCAGGTGGCCAGCGCCTGCGCGCAGATCGTCGCCGGGCTCGGCGGCGCGGTCGTTCGCGTCGACTAGGAAATGCTATAAAGCCGCCGTGAACGACCTACCCCCGAGCGTCAAAGGGATGAACGACATCGCGCCCCCCGAGGTGGCGAAGTGGCAATTCGTCGAGGAAAAGGCGCGCGCCATATTGGACGCCTTCGCGTACCACGAGCTGCGCACGCCCATCCTGGAGTACACGCCGCTGTTCACGCGTTCGGTCGGCGAGGCCACCGAGGTCGTCGAAAAACAGATGTACACGTTCGACGATCGCGACGGCAGCAGCGTCAGCATGCGACCCGAGGGAACCGCCTCGGCGGTGCGCGCTTACATCGCGCGTTCCCAGTGGCACCACGAGCCCATCACGCGTTGGTTCTACGTAGGGCCGATGTTCCGCCACGAACGCGCTCAACGTGGCCGCTTGCGCCAGTTCCACCAAATTGGCGCCGAGGTCTTCGGCTTGCCTGGCCCGGCCATTGACGCCGAGATGATCGCCATGCTGGTCGCGCTGCTGGCCGAGCTGGGCATCAAGAATTCGGACCTGGAGGTTGCGATCAACAGCCTGGGCTCGCCCGACGAGCGCGCTGCCTACCGCGAGACGCTGCGCAGTTACTTCGCCGGCCACGTGGACAAGCTCGACGAGTTTTCCCGCCGCCGCCTCGACACCAATCCGCTGCGCATTCTCGATTCCAAGGATCCCGACGTTCAAGCGCTTTGCGCGAACGCCCCTATCCTGCTCGACGTGCTCGGCGAAACCTCGAAGACGCACTTCGAGGCCGTGCGAAAACACCTCGCGGATCTTGGCGTGGAAAGCAGTCTCGACCCGCGCTTGGTGCGCGGCCTCGACTACTACACGGGTACGATTTTCGAAATCAAAGCCAAGGTCGGCGACTTGGGTGCGCAAAACACGGTGTGCGGCGGCGGGCGCTACGATCGATTGGTCGCCTCGCTGGGCGGTCCGGAAGTGCCGGCCATGGGCTTCGGCATGGGGGTCGAGCGCGTGCTGCTCGCCATGACGGCGCCCGCGGAAAGCTTCGAGCCTGGCGTGATCCTCTACATCGCCGCGCTCGGCGACAAGGCCCGCGCCTTTACGCTGCCGATCGCGCACCGGCTGCGTTTGGCGGGAATTCGCACGGAAATCGAGCACCGAGATACCGGCCTCAAGGGACAGCTCAAACGCGCAGACGCCCTGCGCGCCCGGCTTGCGCTCATCGTGGGCGACAACGAGCTGACCTCGGGCAAGCTGATCCTGCGTGACCTGACCACGCGCCAGCAGTCGGAAGTCGGCGTCGACGAGGTCGAGGCGCGCGTGCGCCAGGCCATGGACTAAGGAGTCTGCGCCGCCCGGCCTCGACAGTAGGTCACTCACGATCGAAGCATCGAAGAAGG
>CAZTTW010000374.1:0-5357 GCA_964616265.1 uncultured Myxococcales bacterium
ATCAATGCCGAGGATCCGGTGACGTTCGCCCCGTCGCCCGGCACCATCACCGCGCTCAATCTACCGGGCGGCATCGGCATTCGAATCGACACGCACATCTACGCGCACTACCGGGTGCCGCCGTTCTATGATTCCTTGCTCGCCAAGCTCGTGGCGCATGGAGATAACCGCAACGTCGCACTGGCGCGCCTCCGCCGCGCTTTGGATGAAGTCGTCGTGGAAGGAATCAAGACCAACTGCGATTTGCACCGCCGCGTGCTGAACCACCCGGACTTCATCGGCGGCCGGTTCGATACGCACTTCCTCGAGCGGCTCTAGCTCCCAGGCCGAGCTCGTCCCTCGGCCGCCCGCACGATTATCCCTGTCCCAATGCGCCTTGGCGCGAAAGGCGCATTGGCAGGTCCGCCACGGCACAAAAAACTGGACGCTCCTTTACACCTGTAGCGTTCCCGGTAACACTGTGTTGCGGACTACATCAGGTGGTAACGAAGAAAGACAAACACCTCGCAGCAGCTCAGAAGTACTTGGAGCGGGGCAGTTTCGAGAAGGCCTTGGGCGAATTCCAAAACGCCGTCAAGGAAGATCCGAAGGACACCCGCACATGGCTTCGTATGGCCGAGGTGTATGTTCGGCTCGGCCAGCACGACAAAGCCACCGAGGTTTACCAGAAGACCGTCGACCTGTACGTCGAGCAAGGTTTTTTTCAGCGGGCCGTCGCCGTTTACAAGAACATCATCAAGCTCTCGCCCGACTTCGTCGATGCGCGGGTCAAGCTGGCCGAGGTTTTCCACCAGCTCGGCTTGCTTTCGGATGCGGTCCAACAGCTGGAGCAAGCGGCGATGCTCTACCAAAAGAGCAACCGGTCGGCTGAAGCCCTGGACGCGTTCAAGCAGATCATCGACCTCAACCCCGAACAACCGAACCCGCGCATCCGCTACGCCGAGCTGGCGGCGCAGTCCGGAGCCGTCAAAGAAGCGGTCGCAGAATTCACCGAAGCCGCCCGGCTGGTGAAAGCGCAGGGGAGGACCGACGAGTTCCTGCGCGTCGCTGAACGCATCCTCCACTACGAGCCGGACAACCACGAATTGGCGCTGGAAGCGGCCGCCAAGTACCTGGAGGCCAACAACGCACGTGCTGCGCTCTCGCGTCTCAAGGGCGTCTTCGAGGCGAGGCAGCGCGATCCGGGCGTACTCGAGTTGCTCGCCCGCGCCTTCGAACAGCTCGGCCAGCCGCACAAGACCCTGCCAGTGCTCAAAGAGCTGGCCCGCGTGTACGCCGAGGCGGGCCGCTTCAGCGAGCGTAACCAGGCGGCGCAGCGAGCGCTCTCGATGGATCCGAATGACGCCGAGATGCTGGAGCTCCTCGGCAAGCCGCACACTCCGGCCAAGACGCCTCAAGCGCCCGGCGCCCGTTTGACGGCGCCATCGCCCATCCCGACCTTCACGCCCCTGGCAGGAGCGAGTGCACGGCGACCGGTCTCGATCACGTTCAGCGAGATGGAAGTCCCGCAAGCACTGCGCAACAAATACGTGAGTCCGGCCGAACCCATGCCGCCCAGCACGACCGAGAAGCTGAGCATCGCTTCGAATCTGGTGGAGAAATCCGACGACGACCCGGAGATCAAGCGCATCCTCGCCGAGGCGGACGTCTTTGTGAAATATGGGCTCATCGATCGCGCTGCCGACCACCTGCGCCGCGTCTTCGAGCGCGTTCCGACGCACGCGGGAGCACACGAACGCCTGGCGGCGGTGCTGGTCCAACTGGGCCGCAGCGCTGAAGCATCTGCAGAATACGAAATCCTGGCCCAACAGTTCATCGCCAGCAAACCGGCCGCTGCCGCCGGTTATGCGCGCAAAGCTCTGGAGCTGAACCCATCCGCCCGGCGCGCGCTCGAAGTGCTAGGCATGGTCGCCGGATCGATTCCTGCCGAGCCAGAGCCCGAAACCAACAGCGAGATGTCGAGCGAGATCCCGCTGGGAACGCCCGAGCCAGATATCATCGAAAGCGGTGAAATCGAGCTTTTGAGCGAGGCCGCAGAGTCCGACGAATTCGGCAGCGCTACCAGCTCAGGAACCAACCTCACGCCGGGCGCTGTCGGCCAGTCGGATGCCGAAGCCGAACCAGCGGCTGGCGAAGAGCTCGATGATTTGGCCAGTGCGACGCGCGCGGCGCCGTTGCCCGAAGTCGAGGCGCAGGCTTTCGAAGAGGGCTTTGGCGAGCCAGTGAATTCGCAAGAGAACAATCCGGCGAACGACGCCATGCTGGCCGATCTGGAGCAAGTCGATTTCTTCATCGAGCAGGGCTTGGTAGACGAGGCAACCGGGATTCTCGACGAGCTCGAGGCTCGGGTGCCGGGACACTCGTCCCTTGCAGTCCGTCGCGAGAAGCTTGCTGCGTTGGCCGCGAGCGCATCGTCGCAAGGCGCCCTTCCCGCGCAAGTACACCCCGACTCCACCCACGCTCGGAGAGCCCCCGGACCGGCCAGTACGCAACCGAACGCACCCGCCCGACGAGCCGGCGCGAGCACGGCGGCCACGGTTGGCGTGCATGACGTCGATACGCACGCCGACCTCGGCATCATGGAAAAGACCATGGAGCGCTACGAGGCTGCCATCGAGCACTTCAAAGCAGTGCTTGCAGATCCCAAGCGCGAAGTCTTTGCCTTGTCGATGATCGGCGAGTGTGCCGAGGCACTCGGCGACTCTGCCGAAGCGATTCGCTGTTATCAAGACGCGCTCAAGCGTCCCACTGCCACCGCCGCCGAGGCGACGCAGCTATACTTTCAGCTTGGCAGCGTCTTCTACAATATGGGCGACTCCAGCGAGGCGCTCTACTACTTCGAGCGTGTCTTCAAACGGGATCCGAATTTCCGCGATATTCAGCGCCGGCTGAGCGAGCTCAAGCCTCGCGGTGGCGCGAGGTAGTGCAACGAACGGTTCGAATCGAACCACATCGACGTACAAAGGCTTCCAGAGACTTCATCAAGACGATCGCTTCAAAGTTCGCGCTTCCCCCAAAATTAAGCCCGGGTGCAAGCACCGATATGTATGTGAAACCCTTGGTTTCCAAGCGCCCTGATGCTACTTTGACTCTCTCGGAAGCTGCTAATTCCGAGACGACCGCTCAATCACCGGAGGGCCAATGCCGAGCGAGCGCGAGTATGAACAGGCCTTACAACGCGAGCCAGGCCACAATGAGGCCTTCCTTTTCCTGCGTCGGACCTATCGAGAAGCCGGGCGCTTCGACAAGCTCGTAACGCTTTACGAGACGCGCGCCCAGGCCATCGAGGACCAGGCCAAGGCCGCCGAGTTGTTCTATCTCGCAGCGGAAATTCGCATCGACCACCTTTCCGACGTAGCGGGCGCCGAAGCCGATCTCGCCCACTCCGTAACTCGCGACGCTACCCACCGCAAGGCCGTCAAACGCCTCAAGAACATCTATCGCGAGCAAGGCCGCTCCGCGGAGTACCTCAACATGATGGAGGTCGAGGCGGCTGCGCTCGGCCCAACCAAAGACGTAGCGCGCATCGACGAGCTACGGGCGGAAGTCGAGCGGGGCTACGGCCAGCAAATCGCCCGTATCGAAAACGCGCTGGCAACGCCAGGGCTGCGCGCCGAGGTTACGCCCGAACAACTGAAGATAGTCGAGGCGGTGCGCAAGATTCAGAGCGCTTTGGGAGACTACCCGATGGTCTGCCGGCTCTACGAAATCGAGCTTGCCGGCACGGCGGATCCCAAGCGCCGCATCAGCCTCATGTTCCGCCTGGGACGCGTCCTGGCCGAGAAAATCGGCGACTTGCCCCAAGCCGCGCAAAAGCTGAGCGATGTAGTCCGGCTTTATCCGCGCGACGACAAGGCGCTGGAGGCGCTCGCGTCCGTATTCGCCAACCCCAATTGGAATGGCGCCGATGGTCCCGAGCGAGCCGCCGGGCTTTACAACCAAATCGCGCGGCGCCGGCACGAAGCGGGCGACGTGGACAATGCAATTGCGTCGCTTCGCAAAGCCCTGGCGGCGGTACCGTTCCACGCCGAAGCGTTGGCATTGCTTGAGCGAGTGCTCACGGAATCGAGTCGCTTTGCCGATCTCGATCGCTTCCTTCGCGAGCGCGTAGCCCAGGCGCGCACGACCAAGGAAAAAATCGAGCTTTTGACCAAGCGAGCCCATTTGGCCGAGACGTCGCTAGGCGATGCCGACGAAGCCATTCGCACCTACGAAGAAGTGAGCGCGCTCGAAGAGCCCGGCGGCCCGGCCACGCAACACCTGGCCAAAATGTACGGCGACCGCCACGACTACGGCAAGCTCGCCGAGCTACGCGAAAAACAACTCGAGCGCACCAGCGATACCGAGGCACGCCTCGTACTGCTGCGCGAATTGGCCGCGCTCTACCACGATCGCCTCGGCGACCGCGAGCAGGCCGCGGTGTACTTGCACGCTATCTTGGAAGTGAATCCGAGCGACGTCCAGGCGCTCAAAGCGTACGCCGAGCACTTCCGCTCGCGTGGCTCGTACCGGGAGCTGACCGATCTGCTCGAGTTCGCGGCCGAGCACGACCTCAAGCAAGGCCATTCCGTCGAGGAACTGCTGCCGCGCTTCGAGGAGGTGGCGGTCATCGCAGAGACGAAACTGGGTGACCTGGACCGCACGCTGGCGGTGTGGCGCCGCATCTGGCAGCTCGAGCCAGGCTACGAACGGGCCCGCGAGGCACAGAAACGCATTCTGCAGAAGACCAAGCAATGGGATCAGATGGTCCCGCTGCTCGTCGACGAGGCCGAGCGCGCGCCGAGCAAAGAAGACAAGATCGACGTTTTGCACCGCCTGGCGCGCCTGCACACCGAGAAGCTCACCCACGCGGAAGAGGCGACCAAAGTCTACTTGCAGATCCTCGCGATCGATCCGCGCGAAGCGGTGGCATTGCGTAACGTCGTCGAGACCTACGAAACCGGAGAGCGATGGTCCGACTTGGCGCCGCTTCTCCGCAAGCAATTGGAAACGGCCGGAAGCGATGCCGAGAAGGTCAGCCTCTTGCGCAGGCTCATCGTCATCAACATGGAAAAGCTCGGCGACCTGCCGGGCGCTTCCGTCGATGCCACGCAGATTCTGAAATTCATTCCGGGCGATAGCGACGCGCTTTTGCGTCTGGAAACCATCCTCGAAAAATCGGGTGACAAGCCCCGCCTCGTCAAGATGCTCGACTACCACCTGCGCTACGCGGGCTCGCCGAGCGAGAAGCTTCACATCATCAAGCGCATCGCGGGTCTTCTGCAAAACGATCTCGGCGACCACGCCAAGGCGGTTCCGTATTGGGAGAAGGTCGTCAAGCACGTGCCGGGCGACGTCGAGGCCATCGACGCCCTGCT
>CAZTTW010000375.1:0-5331 GCA_964616265.1 uncultured Myxococcales bacterium
GAGCAGTGCTTTCGAGCCGACGCTCGCGCAATTGGCCGTTCAGATCAAGGCCAAGCAGGGAGTCTCTATCATCTATAGCGCGATTGCTTCGTGCAACGGCGTATCCGCCATTTCGGACGGCACGCCCTTGACCGGTACAGCGCACTACTACACGGCGGCGGTCGCCGTGGATGGTGGAGCAAGCGGAAGCGTGACGACGAACTCTTGTACGCTGGCGGCCGGAACGAAGGCATCGGTTGGTGTGTCGGACGTTGCATTTCAGTCGTGCACTGGCAACCTCCTTCCGACAACGACCATTGGTGAGTGGCACGGCCCGGTGCAGTCGATGTTGATCGTCGTTCCGAAGGCGAATCAGACGACCACGGCTATGTCGATGGCACAAGCTGCCGCGATCTGGGGTTGTGGGACCAAAGGCAACCAGGCGCCGTTCACCGACGAGAACGCCATTCAGCAGCGAGACCAAACCTCGGGCACGCAGATCATGTTCGCCCGCAATATCGGAGTTCCCGAAGCGGCTTTCAAAGGAACGAAGAACAGCAGCGGCGGAAATTTGGTAACGTCATTGCTTGCCGTTGCGAATCCGCAGACTGCGATTGGTATTCTCGCTGCGGACGCGTACGCAAGCCGTCGCAGCACCTTGAACGCCGTCGCGTTCCAGGGAAATGGCCAGACCAAGGCCTACTACGCGGACTCGGACGCCAACGCAGTGGATAAGAAAAATGTGCGCGACGGTCACTATGTCATCCAAGGACCGCTGCACTTCTTCACCTCACTTTCGGCGGGGCAGCCCTCAGCGACGGCTAAGCAGGTCATTGATTGGATCTCGGGCAGCAAGCCGATCGATCCAACGGACGTCAGCAACACCAACTACGTCGCCACCGTTGCATCGCTCGGCGACGTTCCCCAGTGCGCCATGAAGGTACAGGTCGACACCGACGGTGGCAAGTTCTCGCCGTATACACCGCCCACCTCATGCAACTGTTTCTTCGAGAAATCGGCCGCGAAGGTAGCGACAGCTCCGGCGGGATGTGTGGCGTGCACGACGGACACCCAGTGTTCCGGTGGTAAGCGTTGTCAGACTGGCTACTGCGAGTAGTTTCGGAAGGATTTGACGATGAAATCTTTGAAAATTGCGATCATTTTGGTAGGTGGCGCCTTTGCGACGGCCATCGGCTGCGGCAGCGACAGCACCAGCAACAACGATGCGGGGACCATCACCGGAAGCGGCGGTTCGCATCTTGATGCAGGCCTCGGCGGAACATCGGGCTCGGACGGTGGGGGCGACAGTGGCACTGTCGATGCGTCAATTGCGACCGGCGGAACGACGGGCATAGACGCCGGACGCCTCGACGTGTCGATCGGTGTCGACGTGTCGATCGGTGTCGATGGATCGGTCTCAGAGGCTGGCGGCGAGGCCGGCGTAGCGACGAGCGTTTGCACGGGATTGACCGCGGCTCAGTGTGACCTGGCGATTCGGAACGCCGCCGTCGGTAGCACGGTGATCGCCCTCGACGTGCCCACTACGAATCCTCCGCCGGCGTACAGCGTTTGTAGCCAATAGCGACTGACAAGCGAACTCGAGAGAGACCGACGGTGCAACAGGAAGATCATTCAGAGCCTAGACAACCATTGCAGTGTTTTGACAACAGAGGGGCAGGGGCGTGTAGGAGGTTGCCGTTGGCGAGCATCGTGCTCTCGATTGTCGTAGGAGTGGCACCGTCGGCGGCGCGTGGGCAGGGAGTTCCTGCCCACGATGAAGCCGCCGCCGATTCACCGCAGGTAGCGGCCGAGACCGAAGACCACCAACGGGTAGTCGAATTGTCGGAGAAACTCGAGCGACAGGCGACGGAAATCGCGGCGTTACGGGCAGAGCTTGCCCAGGACCTTGGTGCTGAGGCAAAGGCCCGTCAAGCTGCCGTCGAGCGCGTCGCAGCGGAATCAAAGGCCGCAGTTGAATCAGTTTTGCAAAATAGTCCGAAGGTCAGTGGAAGCGACGGGCTGACTCTTTCAGGCTTCGTCCAAACCGATATGTACGTTAAGCAGAGCTCCGAGGATCAACTGAACACGTCGACGGGCGCGCCGCTGAACGACAATCGTTTTGCGCTAAAGCGGGCGCGCTTGCGCGGCTCGATCGACAAGGGCTACTTGGCTGCCATTCTGGAGCTCGACACAAACACCGTGAATGGCCCGCAGGCCCGACCGATGACTACCGAGGTGACGGTCAAACTTCCGGGCGAGACAGTTCCCTATGTAGCGGCGACAGTAGGCATCTTCAAGATTCCGTATGGCTTCGAGATTGGCCAGGCAGACTATGACCGCTTGTTTGCCGAGCGGAGCAATCTCGAGCGCGCCATGTTTCCAGGCGAGTTCGACCTCGGCGCTCGGGTCGCTGGCGGATGGAAATACATCCGCTACGCACTTGCCGTGCAGAATGGCGAGCCACTCGGCGAAAGCACGTTTCCGGGTCGTGACGCCAACGGGGCCAAAGACGTCGTGGGCCGCTTAGGCGCGACGGCTGCGCTGGGCGGAGGCGCCCTTGCGCAGGGAGGCTTTTCGGGGTTGGTGGGCAAGGGACTGCACAAGGGCACGCCGCCGACCAAGTCGACGCTGACGTGGCAGGACGTCAACGAAAACGGACGCATCGACTCGAATGAGCTGGTTGTGTCGCCGGGCATGTCGGGGTTGCCGTCGCGCAATTTCAGTCGAAGCGCCTTGGGGGCGGACTTCCTCGTCAGCTTGCGCACGAGTCTTCTGGGAAAGACTACGACATATGGAGAAATCACCTGGGCCACGAACCTAGACCGCGCTTATCTGATCGCGGATCCCTACGGGCCGCTTGGTCGCGACATGCGCGAAATGGGCTACTACGTGGCGTTGGTGCAGGATTTTGGACGCTACCTCCAGGCCGGCGTGCGCTACGACCGCTACGATCCCGATCGCGATAGCACGGACCGCGTTTCTGCGACGGTTGTCCTATCCAGTCAGGCTGTATCGACGGCTGCACTGGCGCTTGCCGCGCGCTGGAAGGTTGGCGGTTTGACCAATCGGCTTCTGCTCCAGTACGACGTGAACCGCAATCACAATGGCCGCGATGCGGCTGGGTTGCCCACCAATTTGGCGAACAACGCCTTCACTCTCCGCGCGGAGGCGGTCTTCTGATGAACCGCCCGTTCGTCCTGCTTTTTGCGAGCTTCATCTTCGGCTGCTCCGGGGCAAGCCCGAGCTCCGGCCAGAACGCGTACATGCGTGTTCAGAATGCTCAATTCATCCCTGGCCCCATCAATATAGAACCGCAGGCCGCATCTCCCGACGTACAGATTACCACGCGAAACAATGAGCACCCCATCGGCGTCGGGGCAAAGTCGATTACCGGAAGTGTTGGCCCAGGTTCGACGGCAGTCTTGGTCGGCATGCTCGGCGATAGTGGCCATTGGGTCGTTCCGGTTCAGGACCAAGACCAGGCGACGCCTGGAAATTTTACCTTCGCATGCACGGTGTCGTTTTCGTCGCTCACGCCTACGGGCGACGGCGGAGCGTTGACAGTCGCGGTTCGAGCCACGGACAAGAAGGGCAACCTTGGACCGGCCCAACTACAGCCGACATATCTTGACGAAACGAGGCCCGAAGGCGCGCTGGTCGTTAGTCTCGATTGGGATACCGAAGCGGATCTTGATTTGCACGTGGTTTTGCCCTCGGATGGCGATGCCGGCATCAATGAGATTTGGTCGCGCAAAGTGTCCGGTCTTCCCTCGGGAACCACGGGTGCAACGGTGGATGACGGTAAGACCGCCGGGTACTTGGATTTCGATTCGAACAGTCAGTGTGTCATCGACGGTCGGCGCGTCGAGAACGTGATTTTCCCTTCCTCGGCGCCGGCCGGCCACTACATCGTCCGAGTCGACACCTTCTCGCTTTGCGCTGAGGTGACCGCGCGGTGGCGTCTTCAGGTCTTCTCGCCTCTGATCAGTAGCCCCATCGTGCGGTACGGCCAATCGACAGATTACGACACGCGTTTCGCCCATGGGCAGGGAGCCGGGGTAACCGCGTATGAATTCGATTACAACCCATAGAAGGAAGGTGACTCATGCTACCTACTTATGCAAAAGCTCGTGTTGGTGGCATCGACCGGTGCAACGGCGGTGCTGTATTTGTTGTTGGCACTGTCGGTGTTTTCTGTGGGCGTCGTTCTGGAGCGCTGGTGGTACTTCCGTCGTCGCAAGCTCGACGTTGTGGGGGTTGGCAGCGCGATCGAAAAGTGCCTGCGCAAGCAGGATGTTGAGGGCGCGCGCAAGGTGCTCGAGGCCAGCCGTGCCGTCGAGGCTGAGGTCATTGGAGATGCCCTGGCCTACTACGCCGACGGACCCGACTCGCTGAGCGAGATCGTCCAGAAGGGCATTCGCCAACGCCGAAAAACCTTCGAAAGCGGTCTTCTCTTTCTCGGAACCCTAGGCAGTAACTCGCCCTTCGTCGGGCTCTTCGGAACTGTTCTCGGTGTCGTGGCCGCATTCAAAGAGCT
The DNA here is from genome assembly GCA_964616265.1 of uncultured Myxococcales bacterium. Taxonomy (GTDB): domain Bacteria; phylum Myxococcota_A; class Polyangia; order Fen-1088; family Fen-1088; genus Fen-1118. Next base: position 4,517 of record CAZTTW010000375.1, read on the forward strand.
AGGCGCTGCTTCGGCAAACGCGGCGGCGTCCGGCGGTGGCATGGGTAACGTCATGGGTGGCATCGCCGAGGCCTTGATCGCAACCGCGGTCGGCATCTTGGTCGCCATTCCCGCCGTCATTGCGTACAACATCTTTCAGAAGAAGAGCAACGACATCGAGGAAAACACCGGCGCGCTGGCCAACCAGGTTCTTGCCGTCATGAAGGCCAAGAGTCTCAATGCCCCGAAGGGTAATCGGAAGCTATCGTCGCCCGTGGATGAGGTTGAGGAAGGCGGTCACGCGCTACGTGCCGTCGAGGTCAACAGCTAATGGCTGGCGCAGTAGCGGGCTCGGGCCGGGCCAAGACCATCGCCGCCATCAACGTCACCCCGCTCGTTGACGTAGTCCTGGTGTTGCTGGTCATTCTGATGGTCGCCTCCACGTACATCGTGGCGCAGACCCTGAAGGTTCATTTGCCCAAGGCAAGGATGAGCGATGGCACGGCGGACAAGCCCAACACGGTGCAGTTGATGAAATCCGGCGAGTTGCGCTGGAACGAGCAACCGGTCGCCGAGAATCAGCTGGAAGGACTCATGCGAACCGCGGTGGCGGGCGACCCGGAGATGAGTCTCGTGGTCAGCGCAGACAAAGAAGCCATGCATGGACAGGTCGTGCACATCATGGATCTCGCGAAGGTGGCGGGCATTACCAAGTTCGCCATCAACATCATGCAGGCTGGGGGCCCCTAGACAGCCATAAGTCGGCTGACTGTTTTCCGAATCTGTGAGGTACTGCTGTGAAGAAGGCTACGATTATCGTTTCGATGATTGTCCAT
>CAZTTW010000376.1:0-2132 GCA_964616265.1 uncultured Myxococcales bacterium
GGCGGCCGAGAGCCGCCAGTGTTGTTCTCGCCCAAGAAGGTCCCGCGGGGGTATTGAGAGTGGCGCTACGAGCGGTTTTGTGTAACAAGGGTGCACCACTACTCACAATATTAGAATGAAACGCATCTGAAATGCCTTCGTTACTACCTATCCTCACCGCCCTGGTGCTGAGCTTTGGCGCCTCGGCCACTCCCAGGTATGTCGACCAAGGTATTCGCTTTTCCTGCCAGCGACGCCAGTTACCGGAGATCAAGACGGCAATGGCTGGCTATTTGAAGAGTCTCGGTATTGCGGAAGACGCAGTCGTTCTGGATGAGCGACCGGCACAAGGCGTTCTTGTTTACACGTTGGCAACACCCGCAACTGAGACGTCGACACTGGACTTGGCGGCGCGCCCGGCACTGGCGATTTCGTCCGAGCACGTCACTCTTTCGAGCGATCCGGATGCGGCGTCTATCGTTACCGTCTCACAGAAAGAGATTCTCCTCGCGCTTTTGCAACATGGTCGACTGACCGAGCTCCGGGGAGCCGCCTGCGGCGTGGACGTGCTCGCTGACCACGTGGCGCTGAGGCAAAACATCGTCGCGTGGGCCGAAAACCTGCGTTGGCGCTGGCCCAACGGTGGGCCGGCCGCATGGAACCAGACCTACTGGAATCGCGGCACGCCGAAGCACGGCGTGCATTTGCGCGAAGCCGTCGACGATGTCTTCACCCATCAGAGTGACTACGCGATCGGCTGCTACACGGCTACGAAGCTGGTCGTCGTCAAAGGCGTCCTCGACTACTACAATCGCGTTCGTCAATCGCCCACGTTGACCCGCCTGATTCAAATGCGGCTGCTGTCGGATCACGATCCTCTGTACAACGTCGAGCCTCCCGCCGCATGGAACTTCGAGCCGGGTTTCGATCCCAAGGATGCCGCCCGCCCGGGCAAGCTGTTGTCCATCCTTAACGACGTTGCTCCGAACAATTTCGTTCCCGGTGACTGGGTCTATTTCCTGAATACCGATCGCAGCTCGCGAAAAGTGACCGGCTACGAAGGCTCGAATGCAATCTACCTCGGCGGCCGCCGATTCGATGACTACTACGGCGAAAACAATCACGCCTTCAGCTACGAAGAGAAGTTGGATGAAGTCTTTCAATGGCGCAACGGCGTCTTCAATCGCGAGCACGACGCCGCCAAGAGAAAGCCATTAACCGAACAGGATCTTGCACGACTGAGCGAATCACCTCGCCACGGCGGACTCGTCAAGACGTGGCGAATCGCTCCCGAATTTTTCGAAGCAAGAACCCGCCGGGGGGAGACGACTCAGAGTAGCGTGAGTCGCTCCCCACTGCCTGGAGGCTAGCTCGCGGCGAGAATAGCTTCGCTAGAGGTGGGCCTAGCCGCCGCTGCAGCCAGTCGGGCCGCTGCCGAAGAGCGGCGTGCAAACGTTGCCGGTTGGGCACTCCAAGGCCGACTGACAGAGCTGGTAGCCGCTTCCACAATCGCTCTGACACTGATTGGAAATATTGCCGTTCGAATCCGTGACCGAGCAACAGATTGGGTTTGCGGGATCCGTGCAGTTCGCGCTGCCCGTGCATGCCGAAGGAACCGCCGTGCCTCCCGAGCTGTCCTGGCAATCGGCATTGGTGGCTACACAGGAGTACGTAGGCGCTCCTCCACCACCGGGCCCCGCACCAGCCGGATAGTCGATACAACAAACCGCCGCCGATGGGTCGCCCGCGCTGCACGTCACAGTTCCGCACTGAATTCCACCACCCCCTGTACCTGTCTCAGTCGAGATGGAACTGTCGTTTGCCGCTCCTCCGTCAGCGTTCGACGTGTTGCCGCCAGTCGCCGAGCTGCCCGCGGCTCCGCCGCTTCCTGCACTGTTGCCGCCCATCGATGAGCTATCCGTGCTTCCGCCAGCCGCCGAGCCTCCAGCACCGTTCCCGGCCGAAGCTGAACTACCGCCCGTCGCCGAGCTCCCGCCGGTCGCTGCATTTCCGCCGGTCGCCGAGCTTCCACCCGTCGCTGCATTCCCGCCGGTCGCCGAGCTTCCACCCGTCGCTGCATTCCCACCGGTTGCCGAGCTCCCGCCGGTCGCTGCATTCCCGCCCGTCGCCGAGCTCCCGCCGGTCGCTGCATT
>CAZTTW010000376.1:2232-5318 GCA_964616265.1 uncultured Myxococcales bacterium
CCGCCGGTCGCTGCATTTCCGCCGGTCGCCGAGCTCCCGCCGGTCGCTGCATTCCCGCCCATCGCCGAGCTCCCGCCGCTCCCCGCCGTACCGCCGGAACCGGAGCTTCCACCGGAGCCGGAGCTGCTCGATGAGGAGCAGGCGCTCGCACTCACGATTGCACCCAAAGTGATCGTCGCACAGAGAATCAGGCGATTACGAAGCATGATTGTTGTTAATCCTTTCAAGGTCTCTTGGAATTGATTCGAAACGGTCCAGCATGTCGCAGTCGTACTCTGAAGAATTGTCAGAAGAAGTCGCAAATGTGTAGCGCCCTTTTTGCACTCGCCAAGGCGCTGCTAAAATCGCAGTGTCAGAATGGAACGCACCCAAGTGGAGCTGGCTCAGGGCAGCGAAGCCTCGCCCTCGGAGTTGGAGACTGCCCGAGTCCTGTTTTGTCGAAGCGTGCGCGGCTTGCAAACTTCGCGTCTCCGACTGCGGAACCAGCACGGTCGCGTGCGGGCTTTGCCTGACGCAATTCTTTGCCTAAAGGCGTGGCGCTCTCGTACCGATCCCTGCTCAGGAGGTTTTTCCCATGAGCATGGACATCAACAGCATTTCATCTCTCTATTCATCGCCCGCAGTCAGTGGTGTGAGCGCTACGGGCTCCAGCTCGAGTGCCACGTCGGTAGACGGAGCGAGCTCGGCCGTATCCGTCGACCTATCACAACCAGGTCAGCTCTTCAGTCAGCTACAGAATCTGGCCCAAACGGATCCAACGCAGTTCAAGCAGGTCACGGCAGAGATCGCGAGTCAACTGAAGGATGCCGCCTCCTCACAGACGGGAAAGCAAGCGGATTTTCTGAACAACCTCGCCGGACGGTTTGAGACAGCATCGCAAAGCGGAAAGATGAGTGACTTGGCACCACCGCAGCAAGCACAGGCGCAATCGGGTGCCCACCACCATCATCACGCGCATGCGCAGTCTGGCTCCAGCACGCAGTCCGGTGTCTCGTCGAGCCAGTCGGGCGCCGAGTCGCTTTTCCAGCAAGTCCAAGACATCATCGCCAATGCACTGAGCTCCGCCTCGACTTCGACAGGCTAGCGGCACCCCGTCCCCACGACATTATGACGCGGCCCAAACAACGGCCGCGTCTCTTTGCACTCCAGATCCGACGTCACGTTGCTTGCGCCATTGATGAAGTTGCCCCAGATGCCCGTGATTTGAGAGGCGCTACTGATTCCTAGATCGCTCCAAGTCACGGTGACCGCGGTCGCGGTCGTGCTCACGCTGATCGTTTTCATGCCCTTGCCATTGGCACAAATACACGCATGGGCTAAGTAGCGCCTGAGCGCTGCACGGCTGGGACGCAACCTGCACGTTACCGGCAACGCCCGCACGATCGTTACGAACTGGGCACCTCTGAGGCTGCGAAATCCGCCTGCCGCGCCGGTTTGTGACCCGCCTGATGGCTCGTCTGCTAGGGTACTACCGGTTGTGTCAGTGGCGCCGAAAAGGATCCGAGCGAGACAGTCTGCAAAGACAGCCCTCTTTGCGTGTGCCCTGGTCTTCGTCTTCCTCGCGCCGCGGTCGTCTGCAGTCGCGCAGGACGTAACCAGCACAGTCTCCCGGCTGGACAAGAATTCGCTAGGTGGCGGGCTGGTATTGGCTCGGCCGGTGTCGCTTCAAACCGGCTTGAGCGCCGGTGTCGGCGCCGATTATCTACGAGCTGCGAGCGCGGGCAGTTGGTTCGCCTGGGGCGGGCGAGCGTCGTGGTCGACTGCGACGGAATACACACTGACCGACTCCGTCCGTAATGACGACATTCGCCTGCGCTTGTGCGCCGTCGCGCGGCATGTGGTGGGGCGCGGCTCCTTTGGCCTGCGTCTGGGTATGGGAGCGTCCACCGTCTACGAAGATCGCATCCGTGCTCAGGGCAATCGTGCTGGCCTGCCCAGCGGCGCGGTCGAGCATTCGTCGTGGTACCTATTTCCCGGCGGAGAAGTGGAGGCGCTGGTGCTCTTGCGCGTTTGGAATTCCTTTGGCATGAGCCTTTCGGGCGGCCCGTCCCTGCACCTCATTGACGGAGCGGCGCACGCTGGCTGGGCCACGAGCCTCGGAGTGCTTTGGCAGCCATGAAACGTTGGCTATCCCTTTGTCTTCTGCTGGCTTCGTGCGGAAAGCCCCTTGGGCTGGGCGGAACCGCGACGCCACTTGCTCAAATTCATGTGCAAGTCACCGGCGATTTCGCGTCCTCGGATTCGCTCGACGGCGGTACCGACACCGGCTTCGACGGGGGCGTCGTCGCCGCGCCGCAATCGCTGCGCGCCGCCCTCGTGTGGGGACTCGAATGGCTGCCCGAGCCGTTTTGCATCCTTCCGCCCGAATCGTCCGAGGCCGCCGCGGTAATCGCTGCCGGCTGTCGCGACAACTTCGGCTTCGTTCCGAATCGCGTCGGCGCTGAAGCACCCATCGTGCCCGGCGTGCCGACGACCATCGAGCTTGTCACGCTGCCCGCGGCGGACGTCATGGTCGGTGATATTACCGCGCGCATCGCCTACGCAAGCGTCATCATCTACGACGATCGCAACGGCAATGGCGCCCTGGACCTGCGCCATCCCCAGCGACAACGGCGGCGCGGAGAGCCCATCACGGATGCCTCGGGCGACTACGACGTCATCTACGGCGCGAGCTTCATCTCGATGACCGAACCAGACCGTCGCGTGTCGTTTCTCGAGGGGGACTTCACCGCGCTCGAGAACGTGGCGTTCTATCCGCGCCAGGGATGCCCGGCGCCTCCCAAGGTATTCTCGATTCTTTCGGCAGGCGGATTCTCTGCGGCAGCGGCGATCAGCGCGACTTTGGCCGGACAATTACCCGATGAAGACCCAGCGAGTTGTGGCACGGCGACTCTCGACGACACCATTTCCGTTCCGCTGCAATCGCCTGCCCCTCTGTCGCAACTGGGCTGCACGGCCAACGACAGCGGCGGAGTCACCTACTATCGTCCGCCGACAGACTCCGTCGATCTCGTCCACCTGACCTGGGCCTGTGCGACTGTGCCGCGCATCGCGCAGGCGACGACGGTGGACCCCGGTCAACAACT
>CAZTTW010000377.1:0-5300 GCA_964616265.1 uncultured Myxococcales bacterium
GACCTCCGGTTGGCGCCAGCGCAGCTACGATATTAGAGTCGTGGCTGCCCGAGCTTTTTCACAGCGCTAGCCGCCCAGTCGAGGGCACATCGCCGGTCGTGCGCCTGTCGCTGTCCGGTCCGGAAGGCGGCGAGTGGGAGCTGCAGATTCGCGACGACACCTACGTGGCCGAGCGCTGCGTGCGCACGCTGGGACCACGCCGGCCAGATCCCGACATTTGGATTCGTCAGTCGGTGCCCGATTTCCTTGCCGTGCTCTTTCCCAGCGAGGATTTTTTCGAGCTGATGCCCGCTTCCACGGACATCGTCGAATTGCTTCGCCCCGATTCGGAAGAGCTGGAGCTCTTGCAAAAGCTCGACGGCAGAATCAAGTTCGAGCTGGAAGGCAGACAAAGGCGCCGCTGGGCCGTGGACGCGGCTTTCGGGCGGGCCGGCATGCTCGCCGGCCGGCCGCGTACCACGGTGGCGATCGACTCGGGCACCTGCGAAAAGCTGGCAGCCAAGGCTTTGAACCCGCTGCAGGCGTTGCTGGCAGGCCGCTTGCGCGTCGACGGCGACAAGACCTTCGCAATGCAGGTCCTCATGCTGGTCGCGACCCGCATGCGCGGGTAAGCTACGGCGCGGATGACCGAACGTTGCAACCCCTGCGGCAATCCGCTTTCCGCGCCCGAACCGTGGAACGCCGTCGCGGACAACTACCTGGATGTGAATCTGCCCTTGCTGGGCATGTTCTCCGACGTGGCGATGGAAAAGGTGCAGACAGCGCCCGGCATGCGGGTCCTCGATGTCGCGACCGGTCCGGGGACGCTCGCCTGCCGAATTGCACCGTCGGTGGAGCGCGTCGATGCCGTCGATTTTTCACCCGAGATGCTCGGGCACTGCCTGGCGCGCGTCGCCGAGCTGGGCCTCGCCAACGTGTACGTCCAGCACGGGGACGCACAGGCGCTGCCGTTTCCCAACGCGACCTTCGACCTCGGCTTCTGCATGTTCGGGATCATGTTCTTGCCGGATCGTCCGCGCGGTTTTCGCGAGCTCTATCGCGTGCTGCGACCAGGCGGGCGGGCGCTTCTGACAAGCTGGGCGCCCATCGAACGGTCGAGCTACATGCAAACGCGGGTGAATGCCTTGCGGGCCGCGGATCCTGATGCACCCAACACCGCCTCCGAGATCGCACGCAACGTCCTCACGTTGGAAGATCCGGATCTCTTCGCGAAGGAAATGCACGATGCCGGATTCGCCGATGTGTCGGTCGAGCCGGTGGTACGCGAGCGCGCGTTCGCCGACGCCGACGAGCTTTTCCTTAGCCTCACCCGCGGCAATGCTCCGTTCGAGCTACTCCGTCGCACGCTCGGCGAGCCCATCTGGCAAGAGCGCCTGCGCGGTATTCGTCGCCATCTGGAAACGCTTGCGCCGTTCCCTCTTCGCCTGACGCTGACCGCGTGGCTAGGCCAAGGGCGACGAGCCTGAGCTAGCGGGCTAGAAATGGTCGTCGCTGCGGTAGGTGCTGGCGGTCCCGGCCACGCGGTTGGCGATGCGATCGTCCCACGGAGCCACCCGCCAGTTGTCGAGCGTCCTCTTCTCGTGCATCCATGGCGCAAGAGCGATTTGCAAGCGGCAGGCGATGGCGTGGACGTACGGCTCGTACATCGCCCGCAACGACGCCAGGCGCGCTTCCGCCTCACCGTCGGAGCTGAGCCGAAGCCCTTTCTCTGCCAGCGACTGCCGGAGGCGAACGAAGCCATCGGTCGGTAGGCGATCCGGGAAATGGGCGTCGTACGTGGCCGCCACGACTTGGGACAAGTCGACGGCGGCGTGCCTGGCCATGGCGAAGGTCATTTTCGCCTGCTCGCTCGGCAGGCCGTCGATGCCCACGAGAACCAGCGCGGTTGCGTCCAGTATCGTCGTGAGCGCCACAAGCCACGATTGGTTGTTGTGCTGAGAGCGAAAAAAGCTGAGCACGGGATACGACAGATGGCTCTCGAGCACTTCGGCAGACCATCGTTCCCACACGTGAAAAATGCGATCGAGCCCGTCGTGGGGCGGGCATCGACAATAGCGGCGCAAGAGCTCGGCCGCAGTCGGGGGCGATCCGGCGCGGGCGTCGAGCAGCGAAATCTCGATCTCACGGCGGGAAAACGCCGAGTAAATAGTTGGCAAATAGCCGACGACAATTCCGAGAAAGGCGAACCCCAGCCCCGCTTCGAGCACGGCGAGAAATCGCGAGAAGGCCGAGCTGGGCACGATGTCGCCATAGCCGAGCGTGAAGAAGGTTTCGCCGCTGTGGTAAAGCAGAAGCCCGAATCCAGGAGTCGCGCCAGACAGAATCAAATGACCGCCGGATCCGTATTGCACGAGCGCGAATCCCGCAATGAGCCCGGCCGCCCACAAGGCCAGAAGAAAGATCAGCGACACCGGCCCGAAATAGCCCAAAAAGGCCTCGCGGCGGCCCTGCTCGCGCATCAGGCGCGCGATGGCGGCCCAGGGCCCCCAGGCCAGGCGATAGAACCACGAGGTCAACCGGAAATGGCGCCGCACGCGCCGAGGGAGGACCACCGTTTCAAGGGCATCGAGCAGGACTGCGATCAGAAGCAGGAGTCCCGCAACGGAACAGGCAATGGGAATGGCTGACATCGGTTACGCCTTCAGCCTAGCAGACGAGCCCGGCATACAGCCCCTTCCGAGGCAGACGCCAATCAGACTCGCCGCATCCTCTTTAAGCACGGCTGCGGTTCTTTGGAATTGACCCGTCCCCCCGTCTAATGTCTACTTTCGCGAGCGAGATGAGGGAATCCTATCAAGCGCAACCGATGTCACCGTCGGAGTTTGCCGGTTGTCCCTACGGCCGCCGCGCACAGTCCTCGTCTCTTCCGAACATCCATTGGTCCTCCATCCCAGTAGGAGAAAACTATGCGACAGCAGTCCTTATTCATCATCGCGTGTGGGCTTTTCATCGTTCACGTAGCCTGCAGTGATTCTTCGTCAAGCAACCCGGATGCGGCCAGCGCCGCGGGCGGGTCGGCAACCGGCGGAACAAAGACGACCGGCACCGGCGGCGCAAAGGCGACTGGTGGATCGGTCGGGACCAGCGCCGGCGGTACCATCGGCCCTGGCACGGGAGCCGGCGGAGCCGCCACCGGTGGCACGACCGGGTCGGTGAAAGACGCGGCCGCCGATGGTACCGACGCCAACCTTGCCGACGCTCCCGCCGTCGATGCGAGTATCGTCGACCTGGCAGCAACGGAAGCCGCTGCTGGTGAAGTGGGACTGACCGGACCGGCGGCACGCGGCCAGTACCTGGTCAAGAACGTCCTAGGTTGCGTCGGCTGCCACACCCCGCAACTTGCTGGCGGCGGAGGAACGGACAACAGCCGCTTTCTGGCCGGGGTCGAATGTTTTGCCAAGGACTCGACAGGCGGGTGCTTGAACAGCGCCAACCTGACGAACGACAAGACCGGTCTCAAAGATATGAGCGATACTCAAATCAAGAATGCATTTACCAAAGGGATCGATCCCGACCCCGGAGCTGACGGCGGCATTCAGTACTTGTTCGCGCAGATGCCGTACTACCAATTTGCCAGCCTGACCGATGACGATGCGAACGCCATCGTGGCCTACCTGCGCACGCTTCCCGCGGTCGCCCACGACGCGCCCAATACCGGAACCTTCGCCACGCAGCCGTCGGCTCCGCAGTGGGCGCCGGTGAACCCATCCGACCTGCCGAATGCCGCCGCGATCGACGGAGGCACGGCGAGCACCTCAAACGGCAAGTACTTGGCGACGCTTACGTGCGCCACCTGCCACACGCCGAACACCGCTGCGACGGCACCGTTGCAACTCGACGCCACCAAAGCATTCCAAGGCGGCAAGAAGTACAGCACGACGCTCGCTGCCGACGGCGGAACCAAAGAAATTCAGAGCAGCAACCTCACGCCGGACAGCACCGGCCTCAAGAATTGGACGGCAGACCAGATCGTGACGGCGATCAAGGCCGGCAAGGACGAGGCGGGACGAACGATCTGTTCGCCGATGCGGCCACTGCCCGGCATCACCAACCAGGACGCGATGGACATCGCGAACTATTTGCTGGGAATTCCCGCGGTCGCCAATCCGAACATCACCGAGACCTGCGAGTAATCCGACGACAGAAACAGGAAGGCGACATCCGGCACGGCGAGCGGCCAACCAAGCCACCCGCCGTGCGGCTCGCCTGGTTCGAGTCGCCGAAACCGAGCTACGTCTCGCCACAGCTTGCGTCGCCGTCCGTCGCGCAAATTGCGTCGCCGACGAGTTGTGGCTAGCTTGTGTGGACCAACCATGAAAGCGATTCGCATCCTCGTGACGGGTTTGGCCGCGCTGACGATTACCTCGGCGGCGCCTGCGGCCGAGCGCTCGACGATCAATCGACGAACGGGTCTTTACGAGCCGCCCTTGACCGAGCTTCGCAAGGCATCCGAACGAGGCGACCGGGCCGAGCTGGCGCGCACGGCAAGTCGGCTGGGGCCGAACCGGCTCGCCAAGGCCTTGACGGATTCCGATCGCCGCACGGTACTGGCAGCCTTGGACGCCGCTCCTCTGTTTGCCGAAGGCGTGCTGCTTTTCGATGGCATCGTGCCGCTTCTCGGTTCGACCGACGACGACGTCCGCGAGCGCGCGGTTCGCAGCACCGTTGCACTCTTGCACGAGCACGACCGCACGAGCCTGGCCGAATGGGAAGTGAGCAACGAAACCGTGGGCGCCGCCTGTCAGGCGTTGCTGCGTGTGGCAGGCAAAGACAGCGAGAAGCTTTCCGCCCGGCTCGCGGCTCTGCAAGGGCTAGCGGATGCGGCCACCTACTGCGGGGCGACGACGCCGCTGGCCGAGCTTGCCGGCAAAGGCCCCGCCGAGATCCGCCGCGCTGCCGTGCTGGCCTTGCCAATCGAGAGTCAAGTCGGCAGCCAAGTTGCGCAAAATGCGCTGGTCGCCGCCAGCAAGGACGCCGACAGCAAGGTTGCAGCGGCAGCCGGCGCACGCCTGTGTCGCACTCGCACCCAAGCCGCCAATGCGACCCCGCTGCGCCAGCTTGTACTCGGCGCCGACGTCTTCGCCGAGGACGTGGTGGACATGCTGCCGTGTCTGGCGGCCTCGAAGGATCCGGCGGATCACAAAGCGATCGACCAGCTGGCCGCGAGCGGCTCGCCCGCGGTCAAGGCTGCGATCAAGAACTTCAAATAAGGTTAGTGCGCCGCCTGCGCGAGCGTCATCTTCAAACTGGTCGCCGCAAGCTGCGCCTGGCGTGACAGATCGATGGACTCGGCCAGGATG
>CAZTTW010000378.1:0-5298 GCA_964616265.1 uncultured Myxococcales bacterium
TGTTCGTCCTCGACACCAACGTCATTCTTCACGACAGCAAGTGCATGTTTCAGTTTGCCGAGCACGACATCGTCATTCCCATCACCGTGCTCGAAGAGCTGGACAGCTTCAAAAAGGGCAACGAGTCCCTGAATTTTCACGCCCGCGAGTTCTTGCGTGCCGTCGATGCCCTGGCGCAACAGCCGCTGTTCGACAAGGGCGTGAAGATCGGCAAGGACCTCGGAAACATCATCGTGAAGGTGGGAGGCGAGTACCACGAGGATCTTCGCCTGGCCTTCGAAACGCGCACGCCGGATCACGAGATCCTGAACGTCGCGTACCGCCTATCGCGGGCGTTTCGCCGACGGGAAATCATCCTGGTCAGCAAGGACGTCAACCTGCGCATGAAGGCCAAGGCGCTTGGCCTCACCGCGCAGGACTACCGCAACGACCACGTCAAAGACATTTCCTCGCTCTACACCGGCATTCGCCTCAAAGAGCACGTAGACGAGGCGCTGGTCGACCGGATGTACACCCAGCCGTTCAGCGTGAGCCCCGGCGATTTGAAAATCGCCGAGCCGCTCGTGCCCAACGAGTACCTCATCATTCGCAATGGCAAGAAGTCGGCGCTGGCCACCTACGACAGCGACCGTTCGGTCGTGCGGCGGGTAGACAAGCAGACGGCGTACGGAATTTCACCCCGCAATGCCGAGCAGGCCTTCGCCCTCAATGCGCTCACCAACCCCGAGATCAAGCTGGTCAGCATCTCGGGTAAGGCGGGCACCGGCAAGACCTTGCTCGCGCTGGCCGCGGCGCTCGAGCACAAGAAGGAATATCGCCAGATTTTCATGGCGCGGCCGGTGGTGCCGCTGTCGAACAAGGACATCGGCTATCTGCCGGGAGACATTCAAAGCAAGCTCGACCCGTACATGCAGCCGCTGTACGACAACTTGGGCGTCATCCAGAACCAGTGGTCGTCGACGGACACTCGCCACAAGCGCATCCGTGAAATGCTCGACGACGAAAAGCTGGTCATCGCACCGCTGGCCTACATTCGCGGGCGCAGTCTGGTGAACATCTACTTCATCGTCGACGAAGCGCAGAACCTCACCCCGCACGAGGTGAAGACCATCATCACCCGCGCTGGTGATGGCACCAAGCTGGTCTTCACGGGCGACATTTTCCAAATCGACCATCCCTACCTCAACAGTCACTCGAACGGACTTTCCCACCTGATCGACAAGATGCAGGGGCAAAGCCTCTACGCGCACATCAATCTGACCAAGGGCGAACGGTCGCAGCTGGCCGAGATCGCCGCCAATCTGCTGTAGGTCTCGCCGCCGATCGCGAACGCCGCGGTTGCCCGCGTTCGCGACGTTCGGATTGAATGCCAAGGCATGTTCCCGCGTCCTAGAATCAGGAGCTAAAGGAGCAACCATGAAGACTCTGGTAGGCATCACATCGGTCTTGGCATCGGCCTTTTTGTGGTTGGGCGGCAGTGGTATCGCGCGCGCGGACCGCGACGACGAGGGTCGCGATCGTCAGGAACACCAGCGCATGGAGCACGACGAGCGGCGTGACGAACGCGAGATGCGGCGGGAAGGGCACGAAATGCGGCGCGAGGACCGCGAAGAGCGGCGCGAAGTCGGGCACGAGCGGCGGGAAATGGAGCACGAGCGCCGGGAGATGGAACATCATCCGGGGCCGCTCTACCGTGCTCGCGTGGCGCCGCCGCCGATGCGCGCCGAGGTTCGCCCGATGGCGCCGTCGCCGCGCCATGTGTGGGTGGGCGGATACTGGGGCTTCGAGGGCGGGCGCCACGTGTGGATGGGCGGCCGCTGGGAGTTGCCGCCGCAGCCGGGACGCGTTTGGGTCGAGGGCCGCTGGGGCAACGAGGGTGGGGAATGGGTTTTCATGCCCGGCTATTGGGCGGCCGGGGCACCGGCGCCGGTCTATGCGCCGCCGGCCGAAGTCTCCGTCAGCGTGGCTCCTCCACCGCCGCGGGGCGAGGTGGCGCCGCCGCAACCCGGCCCTGGCTATTTCTGGGTCGCGGGCAACTGGCACTGGGACGGACGCCAGAACGTTTGGATGCCGGGCCACTGGGAGGCCGAGCGCGTGGGGATGGTTTGGGTCCCTGCGCATTGGGATCGCGGTCCTGGTCATTGGCGCTATCGTCCTGGGCATTGGCGTCCGGTAAGATGAGCGCGTGATTCCCTGGACCGTTCTCGAAACCATTCCAACTCCTGAAGGCACACTCGAGCTGCGTCGGCGCGGCGAGCGTGACTTCCTGATGACCGTCGCTGGTCGCGTGCTCATGACCAGCCAGCATCACCGTTCCGAGGACGCGCTTTCCGAACTCACCTGCGAAGCGCTTGGCCGCAAGAGTCGGCCGCGTCTCTTGCTCGGGGGCCTCGGCATGGGTTTTTCCTTACGGGCGGCCCTCGACCATCTGCCGCCCGGCGCGCAGGTCGTCGTGGCCGAGCTCAATGCGAAGGTTGTCGATTGGAATCGGGAGGCGCTCGCTTCCCTAGCGCGCTTTCCACTCGGCGATGCACGCGTGAAAATCGTCGTGGGCGATGTCGCCAGACTGATTGCGCAGGCACGTCCGCAGGCCTTCGATGCGATCATCTTCGACCTTTACGAGGGCCCTCACGGCAATCGCGATCGGCACCCGCTCTACGGAACCGATGCGCTGGAGCGCACGCATGCGGCACTGTCCGAGGGCGGAATTTTTTCGGTATGGTCGGAAGAGTCCGACCCGCCTTTCGAAGAGCGCCTGAAGAAGGCGGGATTTTCCGTCGAGCGCCACTCGAGCGGCAAAGGCGGCCGCGTGCATCTCGTGTATCTGGCTCGCGCCGAGCGATTGCCGTCGTTTCGTGAGCCGCCTGGAAGGGTTTCCAAACTCGAGGCCCCTGCCACCCACCCAGCCCACCGCTTGCTGCGCTCGGCCTCGCGTGCTCTGGCTCCGGTGGGCAAAGCCCACCTCCGCCGACGCGGTCGCTAATCGCCTTTCGTTCGGTGCGGGCGTAGGCCTTTGACGATGAGGCCGAGCCCGGCGGCGATCATGAACAGCATGATGAGCGTGTGCATGAGCGTGGTCTGCTGAAAGTAGATGTCGAGGTTCATCAAGATGCCGGCAAGGATGAAAAAGAGGCCGCCGATCGAAAGCAGCCAACCGACGACGGATTTGCCGTTGACGAAAAGAATACCGATGCCGAAGAGCAGCGGAATGAGGCTGATGCCGAAGCTTCGTCCGGCGCCGCCCCCGCCCATGAAGTTCCAATACGACGAGTGCACTTGCACGTGGGAAAACAGCAAGTAGAAGCCAATCGCAGCGACGAGCAAACCGACGAAAAATTCGCCGACGCCACCGGGGCTGCCGCCAGCACCTTCGAATTTGCGGGTTTTACCGCCGAAGCTTGCGCCCGAGTCACTCATGATGGTGCTCACTATACAACGCGGATGGGCGCATCTTGTTTCCAAACTGATCGCAGTCTGCCCTCATAAATTTACGAAAGTGAGCCTGATTTCGAAACTGGTGTCAGGCCACACTGACAAGTGTCTAGGAAAGGAGGTCACCGGAAATGCAAGGTCAAAGGACAGTCGTCGGGACGGATTGGTCGATAGGGGATGGGGTCGACGGAGAGGTGAACTTGTGGGCGGATTCGGTTGGGTCGGCGGCCAAACAGCTCGGCGTCATTGTCGTCCTTGCCATCGCCGTTCATCTTGCAGCCAGTCTCGCGCTCGGAATGTAGACCCGAGCGTCGGACGGGAGAAGGGAAAGACGCATATCGAAACAAAGAGCGCATGCAGTAGCCTCTGCGCTACTGCACTTTTCCGAAGGCACACTTCAAGTAGTCGCCTTCGGGAAAGACAGGCAGAGTGGGGTGATCCAGGCCGGCGCCGGCGTACCATTCAAGAAAGAACCGGCGCCCGGCCTGGTGGACACCCGTTTTGACCAGGGTCAGGAATTCGTCGCGGCGGAGGTGACTGGAGCACGAAGCCGCGCATAGAAGGCCGTTTGCACTGACGACGCTCGAAGCGAGACGGTGCAGGCGCAAGTAACTTCGCTTGGCAGCCTCGACGCTGTTCTTCGACGGCGCGAAGCTCGGCGGATCGGAAATGACGATGTCCCAGCGTTCTCCCTTCTTGATCGCGGCGTCCAGGAAGGCAAACACGTCGACGGCGTGAAATCCCGCCCGCGAAAGATCGAAGCTGTTGAGCTCGAAATTGCGTTGCGCCGCCGCGATGGCTGGTCGGGCGATGTCCACCGTGTCGGTGCGCGATGCTCCCGCCTTGGCCGCGTGCAGAGAGAAGCCGCCCGTATAGCCGAACAAGTTGAGCACCGATTTTCCGCGCGCCACTTTCGCGATGGCCAATCGGTTTTGGCGTTGGTCGAGAAAGAGCCCACCCTTCTGGCCACGGCCGACGTCGACGAGAAAGCGGATGCCATGCTCGCGCACTTCGACTTCTTCGCTCTCGTTGCTGCGGGATTCGCGATCGATGACTTTGCGCAGGGGCCAATCGCCGGCGCACGAACGCAGCAGGTCCGGCAGGTCGGCGAAAAAGGCGCGGGCGCCTTCGCCGTCGTAACGAACCGTGACCACGTCGCCATAAACGTCGACGTGGATGCCCGGCAAGCGATCGGCTTCGCCGTGAACCCAGCGAAATGCGTTGGTGGCGCGCAGGTCGAGCTTCGCTCGGCGCACCGCGATCGCGGCCTGCAGACGATGGCGAATAAGAGCGGTCTTGTCTTCAATGGCGGCGAGATCGAGCACGCGCACGGCGATGGGGCTGCGCGTGTCCCAATACCCGAAGGCGATGGTTCGGCCCTGCTTGTCGGCAACTGCCACCAGCGTGCCGGGCACGAGGCCCGGCTGATGCGCGATAGCCTCGCGGAAAACCCATGGATGCCCCTGGCGAAGCGCACGGGTAAGATCTTTCTTTAGCGCCAAGATTGGCGGACGGGTCATAAGCGTGCCGCATCATACCGCCACTTTTCCGACCGCGCACCTTAAGGAATCGCCGGGAGTGACCGAAAACAGGTTCGGGTTGGTTCGTTTCTCGAGCAGAACGGTAGCGTGGTGGTGGGTAGAAAAGTACTAGCTCTAGTCTTGGGGATGGGGACGGCGGTGCCGCGAACAGGGGAGTGTTGACGGTCGTTTGTCGCGGCGCCGCCAATTTTAATGGGAACCCTGAAAGGGTTCCCAAACCCTCCCGCGCTCTGGCTACGGCGGGCGAAGCCCGCCTCCGCCAACGCGGTGATGGGAACCCTGAAAGGGTTCCCAAACCCTCCCGCGCTCTGGCTACGGCGGGCGA
>CAZTTW010000379.1:0-5295 GCA_964616265.1 uncultured Myxococcales bacterium
GACCCCGCCTCCATGCGCCTCACCCAGGCCGGCTCGGCCCTGGGCACGCCCATGTACATGTCGCCCGAGCAGGCGCAAGGCTCGCTGGATGTGGATGCGCGCGCCGACATCTTCTCGCTCGGCTGCGTGTTCTTCGAATGCGTGACCGGTACGCCGCCTTTTCTTGCCGACAGCGCCACCGGCATGTTCGCACAGCTGAGTGGTGACGACGCTCTGGACATCGACTCGCGCTGCATCGGCATACCTTCCTGTGTCACTGACCTTCTGCGCCGCATGCTCGCGAAGAAGCCCGCCGAGCGCCCCGCGACCATGGCCGAGGTCCTGGGCGCGCTCGGTGATATTACCGAGGTATTGCGCACGACCGGCATCTTCCAGGCCGCGCCCCGTCCGCGACGTTTGCCGGTCGACGCTGCGCCGCTGATGGCCACTGGCGAGCGTCGCCTGGCCGCGGTCATCGTCCTTTCGCCGCGCAAGACCGGCGCCCGACTGCCTCGGATTGACCTTGGCAGCACCGCCGACCTCGGCAACTTGCTGGCGCGCCGGCTTTCGGATGCCGAGTTCGACGACTCGCACTTGAACCAGCTGACCCGTGACGTGGCCGCGTTCGGCGCCAGCATGCGACGCTTGGCGAACGGCTCGTTCGTGGTCACCTTGACTGGCGAAGCGCAGTCGACGCCGCTCGATCTCGCCATACGCTCCGCCCGTTGCGGCCTCAAAGTCAAGCTCGCGCGCCCCGACTCGTCGCTGGGCATCAGCCTCGGCCACGTCACCAAGGAAGACCAGCTGCGCACCGAGCATCTTGTCTCCAGCGCGGTCCGCCTGGTCAGCAATCAGCACCTCGGCTCCGTCCACATCAACGACGAGCTCAAGCGCCTGCTCGACGCCCGCTTCGAAATCGTCGTCGAGCCGGACGGCCGCGCGCGCCTGCTGTTCGAAAAGGGACTGCGCGAGGCCCCCAAGACAGTCCTTGGCAAAGAAATTCCCTGCCTCGGCCGCGACCGGGAAATCCGCGAGCTGGAAAGCCAGTTCGAGGCGGCCATCGAGGACGAGCAAGCGCAGGTCGTGATGCTCACCGGCTCTGCCGGCTGTGGTAAGTCCCGCGTCGCTTACGAGTTCCTCGAACGCCTGCGCGACGCAGGGCAAAGCTTCGAGCTGCTCATCGGGCGCGGCGATCCGATGCGCATCAACGTGTCGCTGGGCCTCGTGGGGCAAGCTTTACGCGGTGCCGCTGGTATCAACGGTACCGAGCCCGACGACGTTCAGTGCAAGCGGCTGCTGGCGCATACGTCGCGCTTCCTGCCGCCCAAGAGCGCGCCCACCACCGCCGCGTTCCTGGGCGAGATCGCCAACATTCACTTCCCCGACGAGGATCTGCCGCAGTTGCAGGCCGCCCGGCGCGATGCTCGTTTGATGGCCGATCAGACCAAGGCCGCCTGGGTCGACTGGCTGGAAGCCGAGTCCGAGCACCATCCGGTCTTCTTGCTGATCGAGGACTTGCACTGGGGCGATTTCGCCAGCGTGAACTACATCGACGCTGCCCTGCGCGTGTTGCGCAACAAACCGCTGATGGTGCTTGGTCTGGCCAGGCCCGAAGCGGATGAGCGTTTCTTCGGCCTGTGGCGCGACCGCCATCTGCACCGCATTTCTCTTCCGCCGCTCGGCAAGCGTGCCGAGCGAGACTTCGTGGTTCGGGTCCTGGGCGCGGTACCTGACGAGACCATGGAGTGGCTCATCGACCACGCCCAGGGCAATCCGTTTTACCTGGAAGAGCTCGTCCGCGCGGTAGCGGTGAACGGCGACTTGTCGCAAATTCCCGACACCGTGCTCGACACGGTTCGCGTGCGCTTCGATGCCGTCGGGGAGGGCTCGAAGTTGGTGCTGCGCGCCGCCAGCATTTTCGGCCAAAGCTTCACCGCCGACGGCGTTAAGGCCTTGGTCGGCGAAATGAACGACGAGGACGTCGACCGCTGGCTGGAGATCCTGGTGGCCAAGGAAATCTTGTTCACCCGGCCGGTCGGCGCCACTCGCCAGCACGTCTTCCGGCACGGCCTTTTGCACCAGGCGGCCTACGCCATGCTGTCGCCCAAAGAAGAGGTCGACGGTCACTACATGGCCGGCGACTTCCTGGAAGAGGCCGGCGAGCGCGACGCCATCGTGCTGGCCGACCACTTCGAAAAAGGCCAAAAACCCGCGCGCGCCGTGCGCTGGCTGCGCGTCGCCGCCAATCAGGCGATGGAGGTCGACGACCTCAAGGCTGCCCTTGATCGCGTCGAACGCGGCGTGCGCCTTGGTGCTCAGGGCGAGGACCTGGCCGAGCTGCGAGTGGTGGAGTCGGAGGCGAGGTATTGGAAAGGCGAATACGTCGAGGCGGAGCGAGCGGCGAGAGAGGGGCGAAAGTGCGAGGATGCGAAGCTGCAGTTGCGGGCGATGAACGCACTGATCGACGCCCTTGGACCGCAGACGAAGAACGAGGAGCTCGAAGAGCTGTACCATCACCTTCCGAAACGGCCGACAGAGTCGGCACTGCTTCTTTCCTGGCTTAACTGTCACGCTGACGTGGCCAGCTTCCTAGCCGGTAGTGGTCGCTTCGATGCTCGTGCGGCGGCATTGTCTCTGCTCGAACAAGAGAGTTCCAATCTGGATGCCTTCCTGCGCGCCGCAACAGAGAGCATGCGTGCTCATGTTGAGCATGAGTCCGGCAATATTTCCGGGGCCATCGTGATCATGGAGCGAGCCTTGGAATTGTTCGAGCAGGCTGGACACCGCAAGTTTGCTGCCGAGGCTCTCGCGAACTCTGGCAGCTTCCTTCTAGAAGCCGGTCAATTGGAGCAGGCCGAGGATAGGCTTCGAAAGCTCTGGGCGCTCTCCGAGAGAATGGGTCTCGATCACATGATTGGTGGCACCCTCTATCTCCTATCCAACACGCTCGCCTACCGTGGATCGTTGGATGAAGCGCGCGACTTCGGCCTTCGTGCAGTTGCTTGGACCTTGGCGCGGAACGAGAGGCATTTCCATACATTCGCTGTGCTGTATCTGTCGCTCATCGAGTTTGCTGCTGAAGACTACGCTAAGGCCAAGGAGTACGCTCAAGAGGCAATGAGTCTGTTGGAGGGGAATCCGGCACTCAGGCCCTTTGCGGTCGCTCTGTTTGCGCGTGCTCTGGGTGGGGAAGGCCGAACAGACGAGGCCCTTCCCCTGGCAAAAGAAGCTTATGAGCATCTAGAAGCAATGGGAAGCGTTCAGGATGGCGAGGCTATCATTCGGCTGGGCTTCGTCGAATGCCTCATGGCGGTTTCAGACTTGGCTCAAGCGAAGCGAGTTCTACAGACGGCTGTTGACCGGCTCACTACCCGCGCAAACACAATCAGCAATACGGATTGGCGCGAGTCTTTCCTGAATCGGATTCCCGAGCACCGGCGGATCTTCGAATTGGGGCGCACCCTAGAGGTGCTTATCGCGACCTGATCCGCATAGTGAAAGCCTAAATGCAGAAACGCCGTCCTTGGTTGGGACGGCGTTTCACGTTCTATAAGGTGGATGCCTAGCGCGGGAAGTTTCCGGCGCCACTGCGAACCTTCGTCTTTACCTTGAGTCCTGCTTTCTTCTTCATAGTCTCACTCCTTTGGTTGGTTGGTAAGAACCGAGCACGAATCTATTACAACCATTCATTGTCCTGACTGCAAGACAATTTTGTGACGAATCGTCAGGTAATTGGCGACAGTGACAGTCGCAATGGCGTCGAACAGTGAATCTCCGGTAATTCGACTGTGGATAACTTTTGGGGCTCTATAAGGAAGTCACGTCACAGTGCTTCTGTCACATAATTGACACTCAAGTAATTCCAGACAGTTAGGAAGACAAGACACTGTGCGTTCGTCATAGATTTGACAGGCCTACATGGCGACCACGTGCCTTACATCGACGCGCATCGCATCCTATGTCGTGCCGAGTGGACGACCTGAGCTATCTCGACCAGTGTCAAGCAGCGTTCACGGGCGAGGCGGAGCATGAGTTTCAAGTGATTTGCGCGGTGCGTACACGAAGAGATTTACGCGTCAAATGCCACGGCAGGGGTGGCAACCACGGGGGCATTTGGTGATATGCCTGTGGCGTGATGGAAAGGGCTCTTGACGAAACGCTGGACGAACCGGCCCTGGGGACGGCCGACAGGCATCGTTTCGGCGAACGTTTCGTGGCCGATCTGCTGGTCGGCAGCGGTGGCATGGGCATGGTCCTGCGGGGGCGTGACCTCCTCGACGGTAGCCGAGTTGCGCTGAAGATTTTGTACCGCAAGGAATGGCTGGCGGTCGAGCGCTTCGCCCGCGAGGCGGAAATGCTGGCCGGGCTCCTGCACCCGGCGATTGTTCGCTACGTGGCGCACGGCCGGTCGGTGCAGGGCGAACCCTATCTGGTCATGGAATGGCTCGACGGGGAGTCGCTGGCAGATCGGTTGGAGCGCGAGGTCCTTGAGCCTTCGGCAGTGGCTCGCCTGGGCGCGAGGGTCCTGCGCGCCTTGGCCGTGGCGCACGGGCAGGACATCGTTCATCGAGACATCAAGCCGTCCAATCTCTTTCTGGTGAACGGAGACCTTGAGCAAGCCAAGCTGCTGGACTTTGGTATTGCACAGAAGGCTGACAGTGAGTGGCAAGTTACGCGCCCTGGGGGCGTGACCGGTACACCGCTCTACATGGCGCCCGAGCAGGGCGGCGCATGTGGAAGTCAGCAGCTAGACAGCCGCGCCGACATTTTCTCGCTGGCTTGCGTGCTCTACGAATGTATCAGCGGTGAAGCGCCGAGGTGGCGAATGGTGCAAGGCCGTCCCGCATGGGACGAGGAAGCGCTGTTCGAGCTGCGGCAGCAGTGCCCGGAGCCGCTGCGTAACCTGTTTGATGGCATGACAGCTCTGGCGCCCGAGTCCCGCTCCGCCCAGGCCGACAAGCTTGCAGACGAGCTGACCGTTGTTGCGGAGCTTCTAGCGGAGCACCTTGTCGAAGGTCGAGTAGTGCCAGTTTCGCGTTCGCGCCAGACTCTGTCCGCGGAAGAAAGGCGCAGCACGGTCGTCCTCTTCGGTAACTCTCGAACCGAGGGTAATGAATTTGGATGTGACGCCCTGCGCGAGGCCCTGGCAGCGGCTGGGGCCAAGCTCGTGCAATCCGCGGGCGGGTGGACGGCCACCTTCCCTACCTCGGCGATTCCCGCGGACCAAGCGACACGAGCGGCTCGGGTAGCGCTGCGGTTGCGCAAGAAACTACCCTCGGTAGGTCTGACCATTGGGATGAACGCTGAATTACCCCC
>CAZTTW010000380.1:0-5276 GCA_964616265.1 uncultured Myxococcales bacterium
CCATGACGAAGCTCCTCGGATTCGCAGCACCGGCAATGTTCGTGATTCTCATCGCATGGGTCGGCGGCTGCTCGTCGGACCCGGTTTGCGCCTACAACGAGAAGACCTACGTCAAAGGCGAATCGTTCCCGGCGGCGGACGGCTGCAATACCTGCTCCTGCGTGGCGCGAGGCCAGGTCGAGTGCACCCTGATGGGATGCTTGGCCGACGCTGTTTTCAAGCCTCCGTCGGATCCAGCCGCACCCGACGCGAGGGATGCGGCGATCGACAGTGTATCCACGGACCTGCTGCTGCCAAGCGACACCGGTGGCCTCGACGGCGGCATGCCTGTGGACGACGGCGCGCGGGATGCCTACTGCCACCTGCCGATGGCGCTCACGTTCTATCCAATGCAAGAAACTCGCGTGCCCAACAGTATCGCTTCGTACACCGAAATGTACCGCCTCGACAGCAACGCTCTTGTCATCATGCGCTCGATCTGGAACGGCTACGATGCGGAAGTCGAGCGCTTGTGCAGGCCGTCGCTGCCGCTCTGCGGGCTGACCGACCAGGTTACGCTTTGGAACATCGGCGCTGACCTGGCCGATCCAGACGTCAAGACCGCGTTCGCGGCGACTTCCACCACTTCCTACGGCGCGGCTCCGTGGCCATCGTATACCTGGTCCATTACCTCAGACGCTGGCGGTAGCATCCTGGTGGGCCAGCCGTGCCCCTCGCCCGCCGCTGGCACCTGCAGGCCTCTCCCGCCTGGGCTCCAGCACCTCAGGGACGATCTTCAGGCGCTCGCCGCCGCTGGCGCCGCGCAGCCCGCCTGTGTCGAGGCGCTCAAGCCCTAGATGATTCGTTGCTTGGCCAATCGCAACCACCGCGATCTCGCCGGTAGCGTCCAGCGAATTGCGCTTGCGGTGGCGATGGTTGCCGGGCTGGCGCTGTGGGGATACGCGGCGGGCCGCAGTCGAGGGATGGTGGCGCGCCTTCGGAGGGCTCGCCATGCTGAACCTCGTGGTGAATCTCTATCCGATCCTGCACCTTCGCCTTGCCCGCCCGCGCGTGGCGGCCCTCCCGGCGCGCGGTGATCGTGCACACTGAGCGGCGGCGATACTTGGTGGCGGCGACTGCTTGGATGCCGAGCGCGATGGCTTTCACGACCTTGGGTGCGGCGGACAAAGGTTCCAGTCGCAGGCCCCTGCCGACGCGAACTCGGCGAGTAAGGTCTGGGGCTGCCGGGCGGCGGTTTAGGAGCACATCATGGCTGAGATCGAGAAGTCCGTAGCAGCAGCGGTTGGTTACAGGTTGCGCGGCGGCCCCCTGGTTGAGCAAGCAGGCCAGCTCGCCACTCAGCGGGTGCATCAAGCGGACCAGCTGCGACCCGTCCGAGGCCGCAAGTGGATCACCTCTCAGTCCCACGTGAACGCTCAAATGGAAGCCGCGAACGACCCCGCTGGCGCGCGTCAGTCTATCGAGATAGGCGGACATGCCGATTTGGCGCTCGCACCATCGCCACCGCGGGGCTCGAAAATTCTTCACCAGGGCGTGCGGCTCGGCTAAAAGGTGCGCACGAAATGCCGATGCGGAAGTAGCGGATCGGCCAGGTAGGACCACTTCAGGAGTAATTTTCGATGGCGAACAAGATCACAGATGATTGCATCAGTTGCGGCGCGTGCGAGTCCGAGTGCACGAACCAAGGAATCAGCCAGGGCGACACTGTTTTCGTGATCGACCCGGCAAAGTGCGACGAGTGCAAGGGCAAGCCCGAGCAAGCCTGCAAGGCGGTTTGCCCGAGCGACTGCATCGTCTCGGCGTAAGCGCTCGCAGCCGCGAAAAGGAGCGGCGAACGGAAAGGAAAAGGGGTTTCGGGCTTCCACCTTCCCGTTCGGCCGCGAGGCTGCCCGCTCAGTTAGTGTGGCGACGGAAGCATTCCTTACAAAGCCATGCCGAGCTGCCACACCGGCACTCGCCGAATGGGCTATGTTCCAGCCATGATTCGCAAGGCGAGCCCACGCGGCTATCGGCTTGTTCTGCCGGGGATCGAGCGCAAGACCCTGGCCTACGGCGAACACACCTTGATGACCGAGTTTCGCATGCGCAAGGGCAGCTAGCTGGGCCATCCTGGGTGGCGCTCAGCACGGCGCTGCCATTCTCGCCGATTCGGTGGCCATCGAGGTGTTCTCGCCGGTGCGCGAGGACTACCTGCCGAAGCGCTAGCTCCGAGTTTAGTGGCGGGCTTTAGTCGCGGGCTTCAATTCCACGTCCTCCGCCGCCTTCAGCATGTCGCCGGTCGCGAGGAAGTGCGCCAGCTCGGTCCGGCGGAGCTCCACCATGCGATCGAGCGCTTCGGTGTTCTGCTTTGCTAGCCAGGCGTCGCCCTGAGCGCCGAGCGAGAGCCAGCGGCGAGACCAGGTCAGGCGCGTGCCTTCGCTTTCGGGGACGAGCGTGAGCTTGAGTCGCATGACGAAGTACTCCGCCACGAAACAACAGAACTCGATGCGCTTGGCCGGCTGGTAGCAGGTCACGACCCAGGTCATGGGGCCCGCGCCGGGAAAGTCGGTGCGGAAGACACAGTCTTCTTCGGCGACGCCCGAGGCCGAGTGCAAAAGGTCGCAGCGCCAAGTCGGGATCCAGCGGTACTCGAGGACCGGACAGAGCAGGGGAAAGAAGACCCGCTCGGGCGGCGCGGGCACCGTGAACTCGACGCTGTGATCGAGCTTGCCCATCACTTCGTCTCCGCGAGCTGCGGGCCGGCGCCGATCTTGAACGTGCCGCGGAAGTAGCGCTTGCGGATGTCGCCGACCTCGGAGGCCCACGCCTCGATGCCTCGGTTCTTGATCGCCGTGAGGTTGTAGACTTTCAGATTGTGCGGGTACCTTTCCGCGCCCTCGGCGAGCGGCTGCAATTTCCGGCAGGGGAAGTCGTTGCACTCGTAGCAGAAGTCCACGCCTTTCTCTTTCGCGCATTCAAGCGTGTCGCACTTGCCTTCGATGGTCGTGCAGCCGCCGTGACGGCAGCCCTGGCAGCGCACTTTCTCGATGGTCATGCCGCGCGCCTCGAAGCCGCGTTTTCGTTCGGGCGGCATGGTGGCAAAGAACGCATCGATATTGGTGTGAAAGAACTCGCAGTTGAAACAGTCGATGCCACAGATGGCGGTGCAATTCTTGAGTGTGCTGGCGTCCATGGTCCTCTCCTTGTGCCTCCGACGTACAGCACACGCTTTATGCCAAAGTCTGCTTGGCGTAAAGCCTGGGTTTTCTTGTCGAGCAGAGCCGGACACTTGTCCGCTTCCGCGACCTTCGAGGATTTCACCCACCTTGCCGAGTGTGGCCGCTACGGCACCTCCTGAGTGACCGTCACGTCGCCCTGGGCGTTGGTGCTGCAGAGCCGGCCGTTCGCGCCGATGCAGGTACAGCTCGGCGCTCCGTTACACGTTGCCGGCAAGGCCGCGCAGGTATAGGTGCCCGGGTTGGTCACCGCACCGCCAACTTGGGCGGAGCAATAGTGGACGTTGTGCTGACAATAGGTCCATCCGCAGCGGAACCATCCGGCGGGTGGAGGGCAGCTCGCGGTCGTGCTGACGTCGACGCCCGCCTGGGTAGCTTGGCATCCGCCAAGGTAATTCTGGCCGTCGCAGCCGCATACCGGCGCTGGCGAAATGGCACAGAGCACGCCGCGCGGGATGGCTGCGCAGGCTCCCTGAACGCCGGTGCCGCAGCGGTTGTCGGGCCAGTCGCAAAACGTGAAGCCGGTACAGGGCGGGTCGGATGGGCCGCCGCAAGCGGCGCCCACGCCGGCACTATCGGCGGAGCTTGTGTCCCGTTCGGTGCTCGTGTCGATGCCACTGTCGATGCCCACAGAGGCGTCGTGGCCCGGGCAGATGATGTTGCACTCGACGGTTTGGCTGCACGAGAAGCTGCCGCCCAAGCAGGTGCAGGTCCAGGCCGAAGAAGAATATCCGCAGCAGCTCGATTGTCCGTAGCTGCAGCTCAAGGGCCCTTGGCAAGCGCCTCCCGAGATTGGCAGCTGCGCGGGACAGCTTGACGAAGCGTCCACCCCAGCGTCCGCAGCCGAGCCGCCGCCCGCGCCCGCCCGACCGCCGCTGCCCGGCCGGCCTCCCGTTGCGACGATCCCGCCGGCGCCGCTGCCGTTTGCGCCGCCAGCACCGGGCGTGCCGCCCGCCGCTCCGCCAGGCCCACCACCAGCTCCACCGGTGTCGGTAGCGCTGCCGCCCGTGCCGCCATTTGCCACCATTGTACCGCCGGAGCCCTGGGCTGCGTCGTCACCTCTAGCGGCGGCATCGACTGCTTGCTGGCCGGTTATCGCCGAGCTGCCGCAGCCGGCGAGCAACGTCGACAGAACGAGCGCGGAGGCTAAGTCGCCAGGTTGTCCAAAGCCGAGGAAGGTCTTTCGCATGGATGAGGGCTCCTGTCCGCTAAAGCCTGACCAGAGAAGTCCGAAATAGCGAGGGTCGGGTGTGAGCTGGACCACGCGCATCCGGGCCTAGCGTTCGAAATCAGCGGCGCGATCGTCAAAGGTCCAGGCGCGGATCGAACAGCCAGAAGGGTCACTGACCAGGTTCGCGCTTGCCTGGTGCTGGGCGTCCAGAAATTCGCAGGTCGAAGCCGGCGCTTCATCGGCGTCGTTGGCCGTATCGGTCACTGTCATCGTGCCGCGCTCTCGAGGAGGTCGGTGCTGGCTCCCAAGTCACGTCCGGGCAAATACTGAAGCCCTGCCTGGGGGAGGTCGCACTGTTCTTGAGCTGGTTTGGTGGGTTTGTGGTAACAACTAGGAACCGAAGGCACTTTGATTTACCTCCTGCGCAATCAGCCTGCGAGCAATCGCACTGGGCGCACGAGCTTCCATTGGAGGACCGGATGCACACGAAGTTGCTGCCCACGCTAGTTCTTGGATCTGCGATTGGAATCATTGGATTCGTTGGCTGTGGAGGTTCGAGCGGCGGCGGGACGTCGAGCTCGGGCGGGAGCACCTCCTCCTCGGGCGGCACGGTCGCCACGGGTGGCAAGGCGAGCGGTGGTTCGACAGGCGGCTCGGGCACGGGTGGCGCGGCCACGGGTGGCAGTGCGAGCGGCGGTGCTGCGAGTGGCGGAACCGCGAGTGGTGGAGCTGCGAGTGGCGGAACTGCCAGCGGTGGCAAGGCCACCGGCGGCTCCGGGACCGGCGGGGCTGCCGGTAGCGCCGGGAGCTCTGCGGCTGGCGGTAGCACCGGTAACGGGGGCAGTGCGGCTGGCGGTAGCACCGGTGCCGAAATTGACGGTGGCGCCGGT
>CAZTTW010000381.1:0-5262 GCA_964616265.1 uncultured Myxococcales bacterium
GGCGGCCAAGGGACCGGATTCCGCCCGATGCAGGTCTGGATCGGGACACGCGCCCCGTGGCGCAGACCCTCCCCCGAGGGCCGGTCCGACCGATGACCGATCCACCGGGCGGACCCCAGCGCGAGAGGGCCGAATCCCGGGCGACGTGGTTCTTCGTCCTCAGCACCGTCTCGTCCCTCGCTCTCGCGGCCGTCTACTGGCAGGGCGGCCAGCCGCAGTGGCAGCAGCATCATGATCCAGGACAGCGCTCGCAGCCGGGGCAGCAGCAGGGACAGGCCCAACCGCAGCAGCACGGGCAGGGACAACGCCCGCAGCCGGGGCAACCGCCGCAAGGGCATGCGCAGCCGCAAGGCCAGCAACCAGGACCGCAGCGTGGTTGGGCACCGCCGCCCGGCGATCGGCACGAGCAGCATCCAGGTCGCGCGGAGCCGCCAATCTACGGCCGTCCCGGCCCCGTGCCGCCACCCGCGCGGCCTGCGCCGCCGCCTGAGCGTTTCGAGCGTGGACCTGCACCGCCACCCATGGGCGAGCGAGGCCGAGCTGCACCCCTCCCGCCGCCGCGCTACGAACCCGGTCACCCCATGCACATGGGCCGTCCGCTGGCCCCGCCGCCGCCCGTCTACGTCGAGGTCGCGCCGCCACGTCCTCGGCCCGAGTTTCGTCCGCCGCGCCCCTCGGCTGGGACCGTCTGGATCGGCGGTTACTGGGGCTGGAACAACGGAACGCACGTCTGGATTGACGGAGAATGGGCAACGCCACCGGCACCGGGCTATGCCTGGGCCGAACCGCACTGGCGTCGCCACGGGCGTCGTTGGGTCTACCGGCCAGGCTACTGGCGTCACATGGGCGGTCCGGTCTACGTCGGCCCCGAACAGCCCGGCTACGGAGGACCGGCCTATCCAGGACCGGCGCCGGCCTACGCAGGTAATATTACCATCAGCGGACATGCTACGACCGTCGATGGCGCGCCTGTGCCCGGCGTCATGGTCACCCTCGCCGGCTCGCAAGAGGGCCGGGTCGTGACGGACAACAGCGGCTATTTCGTGTTCGGTGGATTACCGCAGGGCTCGTACTCCGTTCGTCCGACCGGCGGCGGCTGCGCCTACGCGCCCGACGTGGTGAATTTGAACAACCTCTACGGCAGCGTCACGCAAAACATCGTCGTCTCGGGCTGTCCGGGATGGTGAGGAAGCGCGTGGCATCTCGGTCGCCGGCCAGCGCCGTTTTGCGCAAGATCTTTTGCGAGGCTGGTGTGATGATTACGGCCGTGGATGTCGGCGGTCCAAAATCGCGTAGGACTCGGCTTTGCATCGCGAACGGCCGATGCACTATCTCATCGGTTGGCCAGGAGGTAGAGCTGTGATTGAACGAAGCGAAATTCTTGCGCGCATCCAGAAGCTGCCGGCGTTTTCCACGACGGTGGTTCGGCTTTCCGCTCTCGTGAACGATCCCGAGGCGGATGCTGGCGAATTCGAGGCGGTGGTTCAGCCCGATCTGGCGCTCACCGCCAATCTTTTGCGCATGGCGAACTCGGCCTACTTTGGTCTTTCGCGCAAGATTGCTACCGCCCGCGAAGCCATCACCTTGCTCGGCGTGCGCCGCGTGTTCGAGCTGGGCGCCATGGCTGCGGTGGACGCTGTGGTTCCCGACACACTGCCTGGCTACGGCATCGACGCCGGTTTGTTCTGGGCACATTCCGTCGCGGTGGCCGTGGTGGCCGAGCGCCTAGCAAAGGAGCGCAAGCTGACGACGCCGGCGATGACCTTCACCGCTGGTCTTCTGCACGACATTGGCAAGCTCGTCATCAGCAACTTTCTTGCCGAACGACTGGAAGCCCTGCGTTCCGAGCTAGCCTCGGGCGCGACGTCGCTCATCGACTGCGAGCGCAAGCTGCTCGGCGCCGATCACGCCCAGATTGGCGCCGAGCTCGCTGCGGCTTGGAATCTGCCCGAGGAGGTCGTCAAGGCGGTTGCCTTTCACCACTTGCCGGGCGTTGCCAACGGCGAGCATGGCGATGTGCTGGTCGATCTCGTGCATGTCGCGGACTGTCTGTCGCATTCGATGGGCTTCGGTGCCGACATCGGCGAGATAAAGCGACAGGTGGATACCCCGGCCCTCACGCGCCTGGGCCTGCGCCAGTCGGACCTCGATCACGTCGCCAGCCGCGCGCTGCCCGAAATCGAGGGATTGTCGCAGTTCGGCCGCTGGCAAAAAAAGGGCAGCACGACCTAAGCAGCTCGCGCCGAGGCCAGCACCGCCCGTCGAGCGCGACTTCCGCTCACCAGTGCTGGGACGCGGGTGTGGAACTCTGTGACGGCGGTGCCTTGCTGCTCTCGTTCGGTTTGCTCGGATGAGAGCGATGCCGACTCGAAGCGCCCACGGATCGGTCGTTTGCGTCTTCGTGGGGGACGGTGGGTCCCGTGGCATGGTCGGGACGTGGCAGGGAGGGCGCGCGGCCCTGCATTTCTCTGCCGTTCGTTGGGGTTGACCGCGTGTCCGTCGCGGGCGGCGTGAACCGCTCACGGTCGGGTGGCCTGCGTGACGGTGTGGCAGCCGGGGACACAGTTGCGCCGCGGGTGGCGGCCAGAATCACGACCACCGCAACGATGCAAAGGAGTGCAGCGCCGCCAACCAAGAACAAGGGCAAGCTCGATCCTCGATGGCGACGGTGCGCTGTCTCCATGGCGGGTAGCGCGCGCTCTCTCGGCTTACGCGGCGTCGGCGGATCCAAGAGAGCGGTCGGTTGTAGCGGACGCAGACTCTTTTGTGTGGAGTGTCTCCGCGACTGAGCTTCCGAAGTGGGCGCAGCGTCGCCGCCGGCGGGTGCGAGCAACACCGTTGCATCCGGACGCCGGGGAGAGTTCGTCGCCGAGGATGCGGCGAATGGAGACGAGTCGGTAGCTGGCAACGGGCGAGCAGTGGGCGAGCGCGGCGGTGTGCATGGAGTCGCTGGTGCGGCGAGCGGAGGCACCGAGCGGGGTGCCGGAGTTTCCGTGTGCAAGCCTGGTGTCGGTGCAAAGACCGGCACCGGCGCGCGGGCAGGGATCGCGCAGGCGCGCAGCGCCGCCACGACCTCCATCATGCTCTGTGGCCGTTGCCCCGGCTCTTTGCGCAGCATTCGGGCAAGTAGACTATCGAGGGCAGGCGGAAGAGATGGCTCCAGATCCTTTGCCGAGGGCGGTGCCTCGGTAGAGTGGGCAACGATCAGCTCACCCGCGCCCTCCCGTACGAACGGCGGGCGTCCGGTGGCCAGCTCGAACAAGATGCAGCCGAGCGAGTAGATGTCGGCGCGGTGGTCGACACTGCCGAGGCCGCGCCCGACCTCGGGGGACATGTAAAGCGGCGCTCCGAGCAGGCTTCCGGTCTGACTTTGGCGCACGCTTTGGGTGAAGTTGGCGACGCCGAAATCGAGCAGCTTCACCGTCGGGCTGGGCATGGGCGCGATCAGGAAAATGCTATCGGGCTTGAGCGCGCGATGGACCATCCGCCTGCCGTGCACCACCTCCAGGACGCCCGCGACTTGCGTGCCGATGGCGTTAAGGGTTGTCGGGTCGCCGATTGGCATATCGACCAGCGCAGCCGCCAACGAAAGCTCCGCCAAAAATTCCATGCACAGAAACGCGCGGCCGTTTGTGAGGGTTCCGCAGTCGTAAATCGTGGCGATGCCTGGATGTCTGAGCTCATTCGTCGAGCGAGCCTCGGCAAAGTATCGGGTGAGAGCCATGCCTTGCTTGGAAAAAGGCGGGAAGAGGAGCTTGACGGCAGCCTGCTCTCCCCTTTGCGTGTGCTCGCCGAGAAAGACCTCGCCCAGGCTGCCTTCGCCAAGCTTCTGCACGAGCCGGTAGCATCCGACGATTTCGCCAATCATGCGCGTGCCTCGGCGGCCGACGGAAGCGCCTTGCCTTGGTAATACCACTTGGCCGCGTCGAGGCGTCCGTTGCTCTTGGCGTAATGGCTCGTCCAACTGGCCACGGCTTCGGAGCGTTCTTTCGTCGACGCAAGACGAGGCAGCAGGGTCGGCGGGACCACGCCAGTGCGCACGCGCAACTCGAGCGCGAGTAGCCGCTGCGCGGACACCGTCTCGTGCGGATCGGAGAGGCGCTCGATGAGGCGCGCCACCGACCACGCTTGGCCACGGAAAAGACGACCGGGCACAGAGTTCGCTTCAGCCTGAGATCCCTCGCCAGCGATCCGCCGGCGAGCTTCGCCGAGCACCTCGCCGGACACGCGATCGACGAAGCTCGGCAGGGCATTCAGCGTGGCCTGGTCGCCGAGGCCGGCTGCGGCGAGTAGAATCGGCGCTGCATTCGCATTGTCTTCTGCCGCAAGCTCGACGAGGAGCGCGGCATCCGAAGGGTCACCGGCCACGGCCAGCGCGTCCACCATGGCGTGGCTGACGGCCTCGCGCTTGCGAACGCGTGCGCGAATTTCCGTCAGCGCCTCGAACGATCCCAGGGCAGCGCCTGCGAAGAGCAAGGCGCCCACGCGGGCGGGCTGCCCGGCGCGACGTGCGGCTGCGGTCAGCGTCGCCGCATGTTGGCCTTCGCCGACCCACGCCAGTGCTCGCGCTGCGCAAGTGGCCAGGTCGTCGTCCGCATGCTCGATGAGCGGCAGCAGCGCTTCTGCCGAGAGCTGACCGTGCTCAACCAGCAAGGGCAAGAGCAGCGTGCGGACGGCGTCGCAGGTGGTCTTGGTAAAGACCGTGTTGGCACACGCGATGAAATCGTCGCCTCGCAACCAATGCAAAGTGGTGCGCGCGCTTGGCGCAAGCGGCTTCCTCGCCTGCGCGGCCCGCTCGACCACCATCAGGGAGCGCTCAGCGCCGCCCGGCTCTTGCAGGTGAATCAAGACCGTCGCGGCCGCCAAGCGCGTCTCGGTTTCCTTGGCCTCGCGACTGAGCTTGATGATGCTGGGCACGCGCTGCCGTCCCAGCCACGAGGCGGCGCGCAGGTAGGCGCCGACGGTTTTGTTGGCCGCATCCAAATCCGCCAGCCGCAGCGAAAGACTGCTCGTCACCGCACGCAACGTATCGAAGCCGGCCACGAGACCCATCAACTGCATTTGCACGCTGTCCGACCGGGGCTGCGCTACCACGGGCCGACGCTCGCGTGGCTGGCGGAGCGGCTGGCGCGCGGGACGAGGCGGCTCGATGGGCCGGCTGGTGGGTAGGACGGTCTGGAAGACCGAGGGCGCCACGGCGGGCGTCGCTTCCTCCACCGGCGCGGCCGGTAGCGTGGTCTCGAGCGGCGCAAGAAACGACAG
>CAZTTW010000382.1:0-5252 GCA_964616265.1 uncultured Myxococcales bacterium
TCCTTGGTCGGCACCAAGTCGGCCAACCGTGCCAGTGCAAGCTCGCCGATACCCAGCGGATCCTCTGCCACGCGAGCCGCCGAGCCGATGCCCGACAGATCGGACGCCTCGGCAGCCAGTGTCGCCAAGCGGGCCGACACGGCCGCTGCTTCCAAGCGCGGAGCCACCTGCTTCTCCAGCTCGTCGCGCGAAAACAGAATGGGCAACTGCCCCGGCAAGTTCGCGTAGAGCGCGGTCATTCCTTGCGCCGCCGCGGCGGTTCCCACCATCGAAAAGAGCTTCGACTTTTCGAGCTCGGAGATCACCGCATCGCCCGCCGCTAGCAGCGCATCGGGCTGCGCTCTGCCATCACGCATCGACAGGTTGATGACCACTCGGTCGAGCGACGTGTGCCGCGCGAGCACCTGGCGTGCGCTTTCGAACGCCGCGCTTCCGGTCGGAACCGCCGACGTGATGTCGGTATCGATGCGCAGGCGGTGCTGTCCAAGCCACGCCAGAAGCGCGCTCGCCGCACAGGCGACGAGCAAAACACGCCACCGAATCGTGGAGGCGCGCTTCACGACCCGGACCTCGGCAAGCGACGATGTGAGAGTAAGCGCGTTGCGATCAGGCGCGTAAACGTGGCGGCGTTACGAGCGAAATCCCGCCAAGGCCGAAAATGCGAGACGCGCCCGCCGGGGGGCGCGTACGACACCGGCACTGGCACTTCGACCAGGGGAATGCCGGCGCGACTTGCCTGCACCAGCACCTCGACCTCGAACTCGAACCGGCGTGCCCGCGTGGCAAGAGCCAGTGTCTCGGCAACGGGATACACGCGAAAGCCTGACTGAGAATCGGAAAGAACAGGTCCGCCCGAAGCCCAGACCCAAAAGCCCGAAAAGCGCCGACCAACACGGCTGGACCACGGAACCGCGCCGCCTTCCATCCCCAGG
Organism: uncultured Myxococcales bacterium; assembly: GCA_964616265.1. Classification (GTDB taxonomy): domain Bacteria; phylum Myxococcota_A; class Polyangia; order Fen-1088; family Fen-1088; genus Fen-1118. Next base: position 933 of record CAZTTW010000382.1, read on the forward strand.
CGCGCCCCAAGCACCATCGCCGCTCGTGCTGCGTTCGCGTCGGCGGGAAGCACCTCGGCCAGCAAGGCGCGAGCATCGTCGGGGCTATGTTGCCCGTCGGCATCCACCGTCACCGCAAAGCGCGCCGCGAACGGCGCCCCTGCCACGGCCTGAAGGCCGGTAAGAATCGCGGCGCCCTTGCCGCGATTTTGCGGGTGCCGCAGCACCGTCGCGCCTGCGAGGTCAGCCAAAGCCGCGGGCGCGCCATCGGTCGAGCCGTCGTCGACGACGACAACCGACGCACCCGAAGCGACGGCGGCCTCGGCCACCTGGCGCACGTTTCGCGCATGGTTGTAGACCGGAATCACGAAAGCGAACGGTGCCGCCTGGCGAAGAGCTCGAGCGCGAAGCTCGGACCACGGAGGCGCGAGGTCGCCCATCAGGCAAGCGCGCGGAAAATCAGCGACGTATTGATGCCGCCGAAAGCGAAGTTGTTGTTCATGGCGATCTTGATGGGCCCCCGGCGTGCGCTGCCGAGCACGTGATCGATGGGCGGCAGCGCGGGGTCGGGCTCGTCGAGATTCTTCGACACCGCCATGAAGCCCTCGTTCATCATGACCAAGGTCGCGATGCTTTCCAAAGCTCCGCTTGCGCCGAGAGTGTGGCTCAGGTAGCCCTTGAGCGCGCTGACCGGCACCTTGGCGCCGAAAACCCGATGCATGGCTACCGCCTCGGCACCGTCGCCCACGTCCGTGCCCGTCGCGTGAGCATTGATATGGTCGATGTCCGTCGGCGACATCTCGGCATCGCGCAAGGCCGCATTGACGGCGATGCAGATGCCCTCGGGATCCGAATTCGTCGGATGCGTTCCATTGCAGCCCTGACCGTAGCCCGCGACCTCGGCGTAGATCTTGGCGCCGCGCTTGCGCGCGTGCTCGTATTCTTCGAGGACGACGCAGCCCGAGCCTTCCCCCACCACCAGGCCGTCGCGCTTGCGGTCGAAAGGCCGGGGCGTGCGCTCGGGCGTCTCGGAATAGCCGGCTGACGTCGCACGCATGATATCGAAGATGCCAGCGTGAAGGATGTGCAGCTCCTCGGCTCCACCGCCGAGACAAATCGGCACCCGCCCGAAGCGCACCTGTTCGTAGGCGATGCCCACGCCCTGCGAGCCCGACGTGCACGCCGTGCACGATGCGATGACCGGCCCTTTGCAGCCGAACATCAACGCGATGTTGGCGGCGCAGGTATGGCTCATGAACTGCAAATACGTCGACGCCAGAAGCCCGCGGATCGATTTCTCCTCGTAGACGGGACGTAGAAAGTCTTCTTGCGCAGCCGTGCTGCCGACGGTGGAGCCATAGGCCACACCGCAATTCGGCGAAGCCACGACGTCGCTTGGAAGGCCGGAATCCGCGACGGCGTCCCGAACCGACAGCGCTGCCAAGACGCCGACGCGCCCCATGGTACGCACGAATTTCCGCGGAATCTCATTGACGTCGATGCCGTCGCACGGCGCGCCCACGCGCGTCCGAAGCCCGTCCAAGGATTCCCAACCGGGCATGATGCGCACGCCGCTGCGCCCCTCGAGAAGGCCGTCGCGCAGGGCTGCAAACGTATGGCCAAGCGGCGAACGTAGGCCGATGCCCGTGACGACGACCCGGTTTCCTCGACTGCTCATAGCGGGCGGAGAATGCCAGGGAAGAGGTGCTCCTGTCACCCCTCTTGCGTGACCTAGATCCTTGCGTCGGGCAGAAAGGCCACCGCCCAGGTTCCCGGCCCCGTGTGTACGCCGGTGGTCAAGGAAAGCGGGCCGATCTCGATGGTGGCCTTGGGCGCGACGTCCTCGAGGCGCGGCAGCACCTCGCGCTCGACCCAGCGGCGGTTGTCGGTGTGCTCGACGAGGACGTAACCCGGCAAGCCTCCGGCGAAGCCTCTCTTCACGCGCCCGCATGCGAATTCCAGCCTCGCCGCGGGTTTGCGTAATAGCGCGACCTTGCGCGCTCCGTCGGCAAAGGGCGATACCACCGGCGCCAGGCCCAAAGCATCGCCAAACCACGCACCGGTCTTCGAAAGGCGACCACCACGCGCCAGGTATTCCAGACGTTCGAGAAAGATGTATTCCTCAGCGCGCGCCAGGGCAGATTCGGCAAACGCCGCGAGAGATCCGCCATCGAGACTGCTGCGCGCCTTGAGCGCAGCGGCCCGCACGACCACCGCCAACCGTCCCGACGCCGCGCCACTGTCGAGAACGGTCATATGACCGTCGCGGTCGTGCTCCGCGCACCAAGCCCGCGCCACCCCACAATTTCCGGTGTAGACCGAGCCCACGCACAGATAGAGCACGTGTTTCCATTGGGCCGCCAAGCGCTGGTAGCACAGATGCCGTTCGTGCGTCGACGCCTGCGCGGTCGAAACACGCACGCCCCGCCGCATGGCTCGGTACACGTCGTCCGGATCGAGGCGCGTCTCGGGCAACGACCGGTCCCCAAAATCCACGTGGCTATCGAGCAGCGTCACGCCCAGCGCTTCGGCTTGCCGCCGCGCGATCGAGGCGGCGCCGTCGGTGACGATGTGAACGTCGCCGGCTGCCGCAACCGCCGGACTCTCCGCGATCTGGTGCTCCAAATCGTCCCACGACCAGGCTTCGACCTGGCCAATCTCCGACAACGCCGAGCGGGCTCTCTCGGCATTCTCGGCGTGAAGGTGAATCTTCCACAAATCGCCTTCGCGCAAGGCCACGACGTCGGTCCCGATGGACGCGAGATGTTTGTCGGGAACGTCCATTCCTGGCCGCAGACGCAAGACGGCGTCCACGCAGAACCCGTGTTCGCTAGGCGTTGCCGCCGGCCTTCGATCGAAACGCACCAGCGATTGAAAAGCCGACGCCAGCCCGTCGTCGGTGTCGAGCCCAAAGAAGGGCCGCAACATGCCGTCGAGAAAGACCAACATGCCGAGCGCGCCACTGTCGACCACCTGCGCCCGTCGCAGAGACTCCTGCACGTCTTTGCTTGCTTGCACCACGGCCGCGAGATGAAGCAGAAGCGCTGGTACCGCCGCAGCCGAAAGCCCCTGCTTCGTACCCTCGGCAAGCGCGTCGAGCACGCTTAGCATCGTGCCAGGCTGGGGATGGGCAACCGCCCGCCGAGCCCGCTCGGCGCCCACCCGGCACCGCTCGGCCAGCGTCGCGCCCGCCGCACCATCGAGCAGCGTACGAACGAAGGCGCAGCCGATATTGCCCGAATTGCCCCGCGCCGAGAGCAACAGCTTCTCGACCATCGCATCGTCGCTGGCCGACAGATCGCGCAAGGGCGCAAGGCTGAGCACCAAGTTGCGGCCCGTGTCGCCGTCCGGGACGGGGAACACGTTGATTCGATCGAGCACCTCGGACCACGCGGCGACCGCGGCGCCACCATCGGCCATCGCCTCGCGCAAGGCCTGCGACGACAGCAGGTCACTCATCGCGGAATCGAGTCGAGTGCCTTGCGAATCATTTCGGGCACGCGCAGCTCGAGCGTGGAATTGCTCTCGGCCAAGCGCACGGCCACCTGTTCGGTGCGCCCTCTTGCGCACAAGGTCCCGCTGACGAGGCGAAGCTCGAAATCGACGACCAGGCGGTGCTCCCACTCGACCAGGGTGGCGGTGCAGTCGACCTCGTCACGAAAACGCAGCGGACGGATGTGCTTGGTCTGTGTGCGCGTGACGGGAAAGACCAGGCCGTCGTCGACCGCCCGGTAAAGGTCGATGCCGGCGTCACGAAAAAGCTGGTCGCGCGCCAGATCGAAGTACTTGAAGTAGTTGCCGTGCCAGACCACCTGCATAGCGTCGATGTCCGCGAACGGAACGGTGAAACGCACGGTCGCGGTTCGTCGGATCTCCATCTATGGAAGGCCTCCGCTGGAGAGCGGCAGGCCAAGGCCGCCAGCGGCGACGGCTTGGTACACGGCCTCGACGTCCGCATCGAGCGGGCGATCTTCCACCACCGGCGCGCTCAACTTGCGAATGGCCGCCACCTGGGCCGCGACCTCGGGCCGGCCGTCGATTCCACCGCGCAGCTCGCATGCCTGTGCGGCGATGAGAAGATGCACAGACAACGCGTGGCCGACCAGCTCGCACACGCGCAGGGCTTCGCGAGCTGCGATGGTGCCCATACTGACCTTGTCCTGATTGTGCGACTCAGTCGAACGCGAAAAGGACGCGACGGGCATCGACGCCTGCAGCGCCTCGGCCGTCAGGGCCGACAGCGTGATCTGCATGCCCTTGAAGGCGTGGCGTGGCGCCGAGCCGTCATCCGTGCCCGTGGTCATCGCCAGTTGTCCGGGCAGCCCGCGGTTGAACCGCGGA
>CAZTTW010000383.1:0-5249 GCA_964616265.1 uncultured Myxococcales bacterium
GATGGTGATTTCCTGGCCTGTCTGGGGATTACGGCCAGTACGCGAGTTTTTGTCGCGTACGACGAAGTTGCCGAACCCGGAGATCTTGATCTTCTCGCCGCGTTCGAGAGTCGTCTTGATGGTATCGAAGACCGTCTCGACGATCTCAGCCGCCTCTTTCTTGGAGAAGCCCCCGACCTTCTCGTAGACAGTCTCGACGATGTCGGCCTTAGTCATGCCGCTATGTTCCCACAATCCAGAATGTTGTCAAAGACTCCGCCCTGGGATTCCGCGTCGGTCCTTTGCGGAGCACGCCTTCGTTACCGGATCTGGATTGGGAAACGGGAAGACAGAACGGAAACCACGCGACGGTGCGCCTCATCGGCATCGGCGTCGGTGAGGGTTCGATCTGCCGCTCGGTAGGTCATACTCCAGAGCACGCCCTTCTTGCCTGCGGGCGTGTACTTGGGATCGCGGAAATCTTCCAGCACGGCGACGTCGCACAGAAGCGGCTCGGCGGCGGATAAGAAGGCAGCGCGCTGGTCAGCGGCCGTCGTGGCAATGTCAATCCAGAAGGAAACGTCCCGCGTGACTGCAGGAAAGCGCGGCGGTGCGGCGGCTCGCAGGGTGGCGGGGCTGGCCGCCAGCGCGGCGACTTCGAGTTCGAAAAAGAAGGCCTTGATATCGTTCGGGTCAAGGCCCAGCTTGGCGGCAATCGCCGGATGCAGCTCGCCCAGCGCACCGAGCGCGAGGCCTTCCTGCGAGCGAACTTGCGCCGAGATGCCGGGATGGAAATACGGTGCGGCGGCGGTTGGCTCGAACGCCGCAGAGGCAATGCCGAAGCCGCGCAGCAGAATCTCGACCACGCGCTTGAGATCGTAGAAGTCGAGAGGTTCGCCGGGCTTGAGCCAGCCCGCTTGGTGACCGGCGAGGATTCCGGCCGCGTGCTGCCTTTCGATCGGCATATGCGGCGTATGCGGCGCCTTCGCGGCGTTGCTCGGTCGGCGCACGATGGGGCCGACTTCGAATAGCGAAGCACTGGCCTGGCCTCGGGCAAGGTTGCGCTTGAGCGCGTCCGCCAGGCCGGGCAACAGCGAGGTCCGCATCACTTCGTAGTCGGCCGAAATGGGATTGCGAACCACGATGCCGTTGCCGATCTCGGCGTCCTTGCCGTCGACCGAAATGGTGGCAAGGGCCGCCTTGGGCACGAATGCCCAGGTCACGATTTCCGAGAGCCCTGCCCCAGCTAGCAGCAGGCGCGCGCGATCGGCGGGCGCCTCGGGGCTTTGCATTTCGGTGGCGTTGGTCGCGATCCGCTCCTTGCGCGCGGGCTTGCTGAACTCGCCCATGCGCAGGATTTCTTCGACCAGATCCTCGGCGATGCTGATGTCCGTGCGATAGGTCGGCACGGTGACGCTCAGGCCGTCCGCCGAGGCAGCACATTCCATCCCCAGCCGCGTAAGCTGCTCTCGCACGAAGTCCAGCGCATAGTCGCTACCGCTCACTCGCCGAAGGCGCGCCAGCGAGAGCAGGACTTTCTTGGCCACGGGCGGCTGCGGAAACTTGTCGACGACCTTGGAGACGATACTGCCGCCGCCGAGCTTCGCCATTAGGGCAGCAGCGCGTGCGGATGCGTAGGCGATGCCGTTGGCGTCCACGCCGCGCTCGTAGCGATACGAGGCTTCGGAGGGAATGCCCAGCCGCTTGGCCGTCTTGCGAATGCTGCGCGGATCGAAGGTCGCCGCTTCGAGCAGAACGCTCGTCGTGCCGGACGATACTTCGCTGGTGGCGCCGCCCATGACACCGGCAATCGCCACTGGGCCACGACCGTCGGTGATAAGCAGGTCTTCGGCGACCAGCGCGCGCTGTTGTCCATCGAGCGTTTGCATCCCCTCGCCTGCGGTGGCGCGCCGGACGAGAATGTTGCCCTCGAGCTTGTCGCGATCGAAAGCGTGCAGTGGGTGCCCGGTTTCGAGAAGCACGTAGTTCGTCACATCGACGAGATTCGAGATGGGCCGCATGCCGCAATAGCTGAGGCGGAGCCGCATGGTGATGGGACTCGGTCCGACGGCAAGACCGCAGATCGTGCGTGCCATGTACCGCGGGCACCCGCCAGCGTCGGCTATCTCCACGTCGATGCCGGGGCCGTCGGCGAGCTCGGGAATCTGGTCGATGGCCGGCAGGCGCACCTTCGTGCCGAAGTGGGCCGCCAGCTCGCGAGCGACACCAAGGTGGGAAAGGGCATCGCCCCGGTTCGGCGTGACGTTGATTTCCAAGATGTCGTCGACAGCGCCCACCAGCGTGGCGACGTCGTGGCCCGACGGAACCGAAGGTGACAGAATCAGGATTCCGTCACCTTGCTCACCGAGGCCCATCTCGGGCTCGCTGCACAACATACCCGGCGACAGCACACCGCGGACCTCACGCGCCTCCAGCATTTTGCCGCCCGGAAGCTTGGCGCCTGGCTGCGCCCAACACACGCGGTTGCCCGGAGGCGGAACGTTGGGTGCGCCACAGACGACTTCTTCTTCACGCGCTCCGGCGCTCACGCGCACGATGCGCAGCTTGTCGGCTTTCGGATGAGGACGAATGCCAAGCACCTCGGCGACGACGACGCCGGATAGCTCGCGGCCCTTGCGCTCGATGCCTTCGACCTCGAGTCCTTGATTTGTCAGGGCCGCGGCAATCCGTTCGGTGTCGACCCCGGCAGGAAGGTCGACAAGCTCGCGCAGCCAGTTCAAGGAAATCTTCATGGCTCGTGCCTATCCTGCCGGGAATTGCTGAAGAAAACGCAGATCATTCTCGTAGAATAGGCGCAGGTAGGAGACCCCGTACTTGAGCATGGCCATGCGGGAAAGGCCCATGCCGAAAGCGAAGCCGGTCACGTCGTACTTGTCGTAGCCGACGGCTTTGAAGACGTTCGGATGAACCATGCCCGCCCCGCCGATCTCGAGCCATCCCGTGCCTTTGCACAAGCGGCAGCTCGAGCGCGCCGGCTCCTGCCCTTGGCAAAGGAAGCAGGACGCGTCGACCTCGGCCGACGGTTCGGTGAAGGGAAAGAAGCTGGGGCGCAGGCGAATGCTGGTCTGCGAGCCGAAGAAGCGCTGAACGAAGGCGATGAGCGTCGCCTTGAGATCTTCGAAGCTGACGTCCTTGCCGACGTGCAGGCCCTCGCATTGCGGGAACATGGGCGTATGGGTCGCATCGTCATCCCGACGGAAGACGTTGCCCGGCGCGATGATTTTGACCGGCGGTGGCCCTGCCAACATCGTCCGCACTTGCACCGGCGACGTGTGCGAGCGCAGAACGAGACCGCCCTCGACGAAGAAGGTGTCCTGCATGTCGCGTGCGGGATGGTCGGCGGGCGTGTTGAGCGCGTCGAAGTTGTTCCACTCGCTCTCGATGAGCGGTCCCGTGCGGACTTCGAAGCCCATGCCGTGGAAGATCTGCTCGATCTCCATGCGCACCCGGGTGAGCGGATGCAAAGTGCCCACGCTGCTGCCTCGTCCCGGCAGCGTGACGTCGATCCTTCGCGAAAGCTCGGTTGTCAGAGCCTCGTTCGCCAAGCCTGCCAAGCGCGTCTCGACCAACCCTTCGATGTTTTCGCGGGCGCGATTCGCGGCGGTACCCACCATCGGTCGCTCGGCCGCAGGAATGCGGCCAAGCAGCTTCATCAGCTCGGTGGCCTTGCCCTTCTTGCCGAGATAGCGCGCCTGCGCGAGACGGATTTCCTCTTCGGTGCGCAGGCCAGCGATCTCGGCGGAGAACTCCGCTCTCAACCTATCGAACGAATCAGCTAGATCCTGGCCTGTGCCTGCTTCGCTAGCCACGACGGCCCCGGCGAAGGCTAGGCCGCCTGGGCGGCTTCGACGATCTTCTTGAAGGCATTCGGATCGCTGATGGCGAGATCTGCGAGGATCTTGCGGTCGATCACGATGTTCGCCTTGGCCATTCCGGCGATCAGCCTCGAATACGAAATGCCGATCTCGCGGGCAACGGCGTTGATGCGCACGATCCAGAGCCCGCGGAAGTCACCCTTCCGCTTGCGGCGATGGAAGAAGGCGAACCGCCAACTGCGGTGAACGGCTTCAATAGCCGCCTTCCAAAGCTTAGAGCGACCGCCGCGAAAGCCCTTAGCGTGCTTGCGAATGCGGTTGCGTCGGTTACGTGTTTTGTATCCACCTTTAGCGCGGGGCATGGGTCAAACTCCTCGAAATTACCGACCTACAGTCCGTAGGGGATCATCGCCTTGATCTGGTGCTCTTGCGTCTTGGCGATGTAAGCGCCTTTGCGAAGCTTACGCTTGTTGCCGGACTTCTTGTTGGTAAGGATGTGGCGCAGGTAGGCGCGCTTGCGCTTGATGCGACCGTTGGCCGTGAGCTTAAAGCGCTTCTTGACAGCGCTCTTCGTCTTCATCTTCAGCTTGGGCATTGGAGGCGCGCAGTATATACAGCGCGAAGCTGCAAGCAAGCAATTACAGCAGGTTTTACGATTTCGGTGCCGGTGAGCCAGCCGGAGCTGTTCCGTCGGCAGCCGGAGCGGGCCGCGCCACAGCACCCGGAGCGGTGGGCGCAGCTGGCGCCTGAGCTGGAACGGTCGGCGACGCTGGGCGAATAACGCCGCTGCGAGGCCCAAGCACCATGACCATTCGGCGGCCTTCCATCGATGGCTTCTGCTCGATCACGGCGAGCTCGGCAACCTCGCGGGACACCACGTCGAGCATGGCTTGCCCGGTTTCGGGGTGCACGATTTCGCGGCCGCGGAAAACGATCATCAAGCGCACCTTGTTGCCTTCGCCGAGGAAACGGCGGATGTGCTTGAGCTTGAAATCAAGGTCGTGCGTGTCCGTCTTGGGACGGAACTTGATTTCCTTGATGACGACCGTCGACTGGTGCTTGCGCGACGCTTTCTCTTTCTTCGATTCCTGGTACTTGAAGCGGCCGAAATCCATGATTCGGCACACCGGCGGAACGGCACGCGGACTGACCTCGACGAGATCGAGCCCCAGCTCTTCCGCCATCCTCAGTGCCTCATGCGTTTGCACGATACCGACTTGGCTGCCGTCGGCGCCGATTACGCGCACCTCGGGCACGCGAATGCGCCTTCCGACGCGGTAGTTGTCTGCTGCGCTAGATGGGCCGCGCGACCCTTGATATCCACCTGGTCTTGGGATGCTCTTTCCTCCTGCTACTGTCGCCGTCTGCTGTCGCCGGCTAGGCGGGTTTCAAACTTGCCTGGCCAAGTTGCGGGACTGCCGCTTCCGCGGCCAG
>CAZTTW010000384.1:0-5242 GCA_964616265.1 uncultured Myxococcales bacterium
GCAGCGAATCCATGCCCACGCGCTTGCAGGCGTTGCCTTTCATGGTCACGTAGGTCGCCGACGCCGGATCTTCACCGACCAGAATCGTCGCCAGGATGGGCTGGTGCCCGGTGCGCGCCTGCAGGGCGGCCACGCGCGGCTTGAGGTCGTTTTCGACGAGTTTTGCGAGTACTTTTCCGTCAAGAATGAGTGAGCTCATGGTGTCCTTGGTGGGCAGGAGTGTAGCATTTCGTTTCATGCCGGCCGCGGGAGAAGTCCCGCTTGCTGGGCGATGCGCGGGACTGCCTCTTCCCAGGCGACGGCCATGATGTGCACGCCGTGAGCTCCGGGCGTGGCGCGGATCTGATCGATCAGCTCGACGGCGAATCGGGCTCCGACCTCGCTGGCATCGGCGGCCTTTTCCATGCGCAAAACAAGCTCTTCGGGAATGCGCAGGCCGGGAATGCCTTCGCGCATCCGCCGGGCCATCTCCAGCGACTTGATGGGCAGCACGCTGGGCAGGATGTGGGCTTTTTGGTGGAGCCCCTGCTTGCACACCTCTTCCATCCAGGCGCGGAAGCTCGGCACGTCGAAGACCGCCTGGGTTTGAATGAAGTCCGCGCCCGCGGCAATTTTCTTGCGCAGGGCAAGCATCGCCATGCCGGTGCTGTCGAGGGCTGGATTGGTCACGGCACCGATGTACATGGGCACCTCCCCGCTGATGCTCGTGCCGTTCATGAGCGCGCGCTCGTCGCGCAGCCTTTTCACCATCTGCACGAGGTGAATCGGATCGATGTCGTAAACGCCCATCGATGATGGATGATTGCCAAGTTGCTGATGGTCGCCAGCCAGGCAAAGGACGTTGCGAATTCCGAGCGCCGCCGCGCCGAGGAGATCGCTTTGCAGCGCCAGCCGATTGCGATCGCGCAACGCTAGCTGCAACACTGGCTCGGCGCCCGCCTGCTTGACGAGCACGCAGCCGGCCAGGCTGGACATGCGCACTATCGCGATCTGGTTGTCGGTCACGTTGACGGCATCGCAGCTCGACCTCAGCAACTCACCCTTTCTCAGCAGGACCGCGGCTTGGCTGCCGCGCGGGGGACCTGCCTCGGCGGTGACGGCGAACTGCCCGCTTTCGAGAACGCGTTCGAGCTTGCTGCCTGACTTCACGAAATGATTCCTTCGTCTGACGGTGGCGGTTACGAAAACGCGCCATGGTAGCGCCGGGCTTACGGCGGGGGAAGAGGAACGAAGATCGATTGCAGCATGGACCACTCCGCGAAAGGCTGATCGCAAAGTGTTCACGCAGCGACGGCGCTGATCAGAAAGCCATCAACAATCCGACGGCGGCGCGAAAGCCCCACGTGTCGGCGAGACTCTGGGTTATGTCACCCGATTCAGTCTCCAGCGCAATCGCTCGCCCGACGGATGCTTGAACGGTCAACCAGGTGCTTGCATGAACGCGCACGCGAATGCCAAGCTGACTATCGACGGTCAGGCTGGCCACGCGATAGACATCGGTGATGGCTTGGTTGGATCGGTCGACGTACGCCAGCAGGAATTGCATCCCCACCGTCAATCCGAGGTAGGGATTGATTCGTGCCGATGGGCGTGCTGGTTCGGCCATCAGGCCGAAAGCACCGATAAAGCTCCACACGCGCGAGTGCATGTCATCCAGCGAACCCTGCACCATGGGCCACAGAGCCTGCGCTACCAGGCTGACCCGCGGGGTCAGATGGTGGTGTCCGGTCAGGAGGAGGTGACTGGTCAGACCGGTGCGACCAGTAATATAACCGAGCGCCACGCTGGCGCCGAGCCCGTCGCTGGCTTGCTCGACGGCGCCCGTCACGCGTCGCTCGGCGGGCGTCTCGTCTGGCGGCTCGGCCAATTCAATCGGGCCCATATCGGCGGTCCGCCATGGCGAAGCGCTCGTTTCACCGGAAGGCTCGGCCGGTTGCTCCTCTTTGCGGTCGGCGTTTTGTTCTTCTTCCATGGAGACACGCATGCGCTCGACCAAGGCGATCCACTGCCGTCGGCGTGCCAGCCGATTTTCATGGTTCAGCGAATACTCGGCATAGACGCGCAGCGAGCCCGTTGGCGTTGCGGACAGCACCATGACCGTCTTGCCGTCATCCGAAAGTAAGATGCCGCGCGACGCTTGCGCCTCCTGCAACGTCTTGAGCATGGCTTCCGGCTCGAAGGCGACCTTGGGCACGCGAATGACGACGTAGGAGGAAGCCTTCAGCTCTTGTTCGAGCTCGCTGAGCAGGCGCGCGGTCTTGCCTTCCCCCTCGCTGACGACGACTCGTTTGGGTTCGGAACTGCTGACCTGAGAGACTCTCCGCTTTGCGGGATGGTCCGAGCGGGCATTCACTGGCAAAGGCAAACCGAGAACCAGAAGAACCACGAGGACTGCGACGGTCGCGGCCCTCACCGCGAAGATGCTCGCCGGTCTCGGGACCACTAACGCTCCAGATCGGCGGCTGGCTGCGATGCTAAGACTTTACGGGCGAGCCCCGCGCGGGGACCGCCCGGATGTCGTTCAAGATAGGCGCCCGCCGCTCGCGTGGCTGCCGGTCGGTCGCCGATGTGATCGTAAATCTCGACCAAGCGTCCGGCAGCTTCTTCGGCCAGCGGCGGCTTGCGCGCAGTCGTCAGATAGCGTTCGAACCAGCGAGCCGCAACCTGGGGATCACCGACTTCCGACTCCAGGCGGCCGAGCGCAAACCGCGCATCGAGCGAGCGTTGATCCCGGGGAAAACGCCGAACCAGGGACTGAAAGGCCTGCCGCGCGCGGCTCGGCGACGAGGCGTAGCGAGCGGCATCGCCCAATGCCAGCAATTGTTCGGCATCCAGCTCTGCGCACAAACGAGCGAAGCCCTCGCGCTCGGCAGCTTTCAGTGCTTCACCATAACGGCCACTTTCAGCCCAATCCGTCCACGTGGACAGCGGTCGTTGCGGTGTGGTCTCGGGCGTGGGCGCCGGATTTTCCGACGGCAGTGTTGCACTCGGGCTGGGATTCGCCGGGATGCTCGCAGGGGCAGGCCGGGGCTCGGAAGCGACCGGTGGTGCAAGGGGCGCCGCTTCTTTGGCCTTGACGGTTCGGGTGACAACCGCGAGCGAGGATGCGCCCACTTCAAGCGTCTCGCCGGCTCGCAAAGCAAGCCCCGCCCCCAGCGACGGTCCTTCGACGAGTACGCTGCCCTCGAACATTTCGACTGACAGCTTGCGTGTGGCGGGAACCCATTCGGCAGCGAAGCGCGTTCCGGTGACTAGCACCTTGAAGGGGCCGGCGCTGACTGACCAGTGTGCCTCGCCGGTATGGCGGACATCGGCCACGAGACGGCCTGCCTCCAGCAAGAGCTCGGCACCGTTGTCGGTCAGCCGACTGACGCGAGCCTGGGCACCCGGCTCGAACACGAGCTTCGAGCCGTCGGAGAATTGCAACGGAAGAGGCGTACCTGCCACCGCGGTTACCGATGCGCCCGCTTGCCCGGCGCGACCCGCGACTTCGAAGTGAAGATCCTTACGACCCGAGCGCAGAATGAGGAAGGCAACGGCAAATGCAGCGGCGCCCGCCAATCCGGCCACCGCGAAATAGGGGAGGAGCGGCCTGCGGTGCTTGGTCCGCTTGGTCCACGCTCGGCGCATGGCTTCCTCGGCAATCGCATCGGTGGCGCGCGGCATTTGCGCCAGTGCCAAATCCTGATCCGCTGCGAGGGTGCGCAGGGCTTCGTGCAGTTGGAGATTCTCTTCGTTCATGACTGGCATGACTGGCTCACCCACGCTGAGAGTGCTTCGTGCTTTGCCGCGAGAGCGTAAAAGCGGCGCTCGGCCCGAGCCAATCGCCGCCGCACGGTAGGAACCGACACGCCGCAGGCGGCGGCGACTTCGTGCGCGGCCATACCGTCGATGGCGTGCAGTGCGAAGACGATGCGCTCATTGACTGGCAGTTGGTCAAGCATGGCGTAGACGACGTGAGCCGCCTCGCTGATTTCCGGCGAAGCATGCGGAGCCTCGCGCTCGGGCGGATCGGCCGTGAAATGCAGCCACCGCCAGCGCGAACGCCGACGAATGGTCTCGCGCCCCGTGAAGACCGCGATGCTGGTGAGCCACGACTTCAAGGCGCCGGCAAAAGAAAGCTGGTGCACGCCGGCCAAGGCGCGCGTGAACACTTCCTGAACCAAGTCATCCAGCTCGCGCTCGCCCACGCCCATCACGCGCACGAGCACGTGGCGGACGTGGTCGATGTAGCGATCGACGATGACCGCAGCTGCCCACGGCTCGCGCTCGCGCAGGCCCTGCAGAAGGCGCGCATCGTCTTCCTTGCTCGCATCGTTGGCGGGCAGGGGCGGCGTCGGAAGTCGGACAACCTTGCTCACGTTTTTAGAGTGTACCGGAGCAGCGAAAGCTGATCGCAAATGTTCGCGCGCTTGCCGCAGTGTGTGTTCAGCGTGATTTTATTGCTGTTTTCTCAGAGGCATCGGCAGTTTTGCCGAGAATTCTGAGGACGTAGTCAGAAGAAGGAACGCTAGGGAGTGTTGCATTCGGGAAACCTAGCGCGACCTTCCTGGCGCGACCGTAACAGAAAGTTGCGTCAGACCCCGCACGCGCACCCGCAGCCGCCGCGCTGGCCCTCGTGGTGCTCGTGGTGATGGGGTCCCCAGCCGCACCCGCGCGCGCCCGCGTAACAGCCACCCAACTCGACGACGATGAGGAGCACCAATAACAAGCGTTTCTTCATGCCGGCAAGAGCTGCAAAGCGCGGGCCAAATCACACGACTACGTCGCGGGCCGCAGCTTCGCGAGCTCACGCACCATCATGGTTGCGGCGACCACGAGAAACAACGTGTCGGCAATGGGGCCGACCACGTAGATGCCGGAAAAACCAAGCACGCGCGGCAACACCACGAACAAGGGAATGACCAACAACTGGCGGCCGAGCAAGAGAACGGCGGCGTTGCGGGGCTGGTGCACGCTCAAGAAATAGTGGGCCATGGTCCCGGTCACGCCGAAGAGCGAGATCGGAACGACGAACCAGGGCAGGCCGCGGCGAACCATGTCGACGAGCTCGGGATCCGTCTTGCTGAAGAGCCCGGCCAAGGGGCCCGGAAGGGCTGCGATAAGGATCGCGAAGAGAAGGCCCATCAGCGTCGTCGCGCAGAGCACGCGCACCAAAATCCCTCGTACGCGCGCCATCTGTCCCGCGCCTTTGTTGAACCCGACAAGCGGCATCATGGCTTGCATGACGCCCAGTGGGGGA
>CAZTTW010000385.1:0-5240 GCA_964616265.1 uncultured Myxococcales bacterium
GACTGCGCCAGCGGGCTTACGTGCACCACTAATTCCTCCAATTCCTCCACTGGCAATGGCATTTGCCGAAGTAGCAACACGTCGACGCCGGATGCTGCGACCAACGACGATACCTCCAGCACCGCTCCGTCAAGCAGCCTGGACCTTGGGCTCGATACGCCCTCTTCCGGCGCGGTCGACCTCCCCAGCGTGGACAGCGAGAGCCTCGACGCCAGCGGGATCGACTGAGGCGTTTCCGTTGTCGGCAGGACGGGCCACCGACGTGGCGGGACCTCCGGCGCCCTCTCACCGCTGTTACTTGGCGGTGGCGGAAAGGAAGCGTAGGTCTTCTGTCAATAGACGCCAAACTCCGCGATTGCGGGAACGTCCTTCGCTGAGTCAATCACCAGAGCAATGGCCTCCGCGGTGGTCGAATTGAGCTGCCAGAGCTGGCGCTGGCCGATGACTGTGCCCGCAATCGTCGTTCCCGAAATATCCGTGGGGGCCTTGTTCCAAGTTCCGTTCTGTCTGATCTCGACGTGGTACGCCGTCGTGCGCTCGCCGAGCTCGTTGGGCTCGCGAATACTGATGACCGTGAAGGCGATCGACGAGCTGAGCGTTGCTTCCAGTCGAGCCGAGGTCTTTCCGCTCGCCGCTGCCCAATAGGTGCACGCGTTGTCGTCGACCGCTTTGGTCGTATCGAAGCCGGGACTTTCCCACGTCGAGTCGGCCGTCACCGTCAATGGCTGGCCGTGGACGAGATTCGTCGTGTAGAGCGACGCGCGCCAGATGGCAAACTGTCGCAGCAGATCGACATCGGGTGCGTCGAACTGACCGGTCCGCGACGGCGGGACGTTGACGACCAAGGTTGTGTTCCTACCGACCGTATTGAAATAGTCTGACTGGAGCGTGCTCAGAGAAATGACCGATTGGTTAGGCGCCCAAAACCACGCATTGATACCGCCTTGGACGTGGGTGGACACCTCTCCTTCCGCGGGATACCAAACGTTCGTTGGTCCTCCGTTGGGCACGCTCGCAATACTCGACGTCGACCGCGCCGATACACCGGATTGACTGCCAAGGAACCGGGCGTCGACTCCCGTCGTGGCGAATTCTGGGCCAATCCAGACGACCACCTCGGGTTGCAGTTGGTGAGCGAGATCGGCGATGCCCGCCCAGTCGATCGCGATGGAAACGCTGTCGCCAGGAAGCTCGATTTCGTAGACCGGGCCGTAAAGGGTCAGAAGCTCGGTGAGCTGATTGCGGAAATACGCTTCGTACCCCGAGCTCGTGCTCGGGAAGTTGTCGTCGGCGGGCGCGATCTGAAAAGCGACTCGCATCCCTGCCGCGTGCATAGCGTCGGTAAATTCCCTGACGACATCCCCTTTGCCATTCTTCCAGGGGCTGTTCCTGACCGAGTACTCGGTGTAGGCCGACGGCCAGAGGCAAAACCCGGTTCTGTTCTTGACGACCAGAATCACCTCACCAAAGCCGGCATTCTTCAGCTCGCGGACCCACTGGGTGACGTCGAGATCGGTCGGATTAAACAGCGAGGCCGGTGGCGTAGTGCCTCCATCGAAGGTGCTCACGCCGAAATGAACGTACGCCATCGTCTCGACACGCTGAAGAGCGACTTGCTTAGGCGTTGGCAGCGGCGCCACGCCCGCCGGAGCGCCGGCCTGCGCAGGGCAGCTTTGGACGCTACTCGTCTGGTCCTGCGCGCCGATGACGACTCGATCGCCAGAGCATGCCCCGCAAAGGCAGAGAAGGGCGCTCGCGATAAGCGCCCTTCTTGGTCTGGCATGTGCTGCTTGCCGAGGCATCGCTCCTTGGTTTCCTTCCCGGTTCGGCGACGTTTCGTCGAGCTAGCGGACCGCGCCGGCCGAACCTCGGCATTCGGAGCGCACGCGCTCGGCGAGGGGCGATTCGGGGGAACCGCGAAGGAATTCTGCTGCGCGAGCTTCAGCCTCGGAGCCGGGACGCCACGAGCAAAGCGCGATGACGGTCAAGGCCTGTCGTTCTTGCGCCAGAACGCCCTGGCCGTGCTGACGGTCGAAGTCGACGAGGCGCCGATACGCACTCTCAGCGAGGCCCGCACGCAGATCCTCTCGGGCTTGTCTCAGCACGCGCAGCTCAGGCTCGGGATCGAGCGGACCCGCGGCCGCACTCGGCGGTTGAGCGATGGCTTGCGCGCGTTTCCCGGTCTTCTTTGCGTTCTCGTGGCGTCCCGAATCCGCGGTCGGGGAATCGGCAGGGACAAGTACCTCTTTGCGCGTCTCCTCGGGCAGCGGGAGGACCACGGCCGTCGCTTCGGTCGACGACGAACGCTGGGCCACCACGGCTGGCTTCGGCGTCGGTCGCCGCAACTCCCAGACGGAAAAGGCGCCGCCCCCCAAGACAGTTGCCGCAATAGCCGTCAGCGTGAGCTTGGCCGCCAGGGACATGCCTGCGGCCGTTCCTGTGGACGCAGTCGCTACGCCGAGCGTTGCCAAGCGTAGCAACACACCTTGCTTCAAGCGCTCCCGATCGGCGTGCGAGAGCACATCGGCGTCGCGAGACCCTTCCACGATGGCTCGTGCTTCGGGGCTAAGATCGTTCATCGCTTCCTCTCCTCTTCTCGCGCTCGGAAGCGCGACAGAGCCTTTTCGAAACCTTGTCGAGCCGCACGCAGCCGGGAAGCGACGGTGTTCGCATTGAGCTCCACAATCTCGGCAATTTCCGACATTGTCAGCTGTTCGATCTCGGCGAGGACGAAGACCGCGCGTTTGGGCTCATCCAGTTGGTCGAGCAAGCGGTCGAGGGTGCGCAAGCGTTCCCGCCGTTCGACTTCGGCGGCGGGCCCACTTTCCTGCCTTTCGACCAACGAATGGATTTCGGTCCCCTTCGCCGTCGCGCGATCGCCGGGCTTGCGCGCATGGGTGCGGAAATAGTGCTGCACCACGTGGACCGCGATCTTGAACACCCACGTCTTTAGCTGTGCACGGCCTTCGAAGTCGTCCAGCCTGCGGTGGACGATGACGAACACCTCCTGCACCACGTCTTCCGCGTCCGAACGGTGTACGCCCATGCGGGAGACGATGTTCCAGACGTACTGGACCATGCTTTCGTAGATTTCGTCGAAGTTGGCCTCGAGGAGCCCCACGCTGTTCGGGGTAGGCCGCTGGGCCGTATTGGCGGCTATCGTCTGCATCCGAGAATGTTGGTTCCCGGCAGGCGGGCGATTCTTTGTCAAAAACGCCATGAGATGTCGACAAGGGCACGGCCCCCGACGGGTGGAGCTTGGAACACCATGCCGGGAGTGTCCTGAAAAACGTAGGCTGGGCGATAGGTTGGCGCAAGGATGTCGACCTCTAGCGACGTGCGTAGGTGCTGCCCAAGCGCAAAAGATAGGTAGCCTCCGCCGCCCAGCGCTATCCAGGGAGCGCGTTTGGAAAAGCCGGCGCTGGCGCCGCCGCCGTCCGCCGAAACCACGCCGGCTTCCACCACGGCACAAGGGCCGAAGGCTAGCTCGCGTCCCACGTTGAAGCATCCGGTGAGCGAGCCGGTCGTGATGTTGAACCGACCGTACGCGCCTGCCAGCGACGGCAGATCGGCGACTTGATCGCGTCGCAAGCCGTAGGTCAGCCGCAACTCCACCAGCCACCGCCGAGTGGCCAAGCCAACGCCGATTCCCAGGCCAAGGTCGACTCCCGGCAACGTTCCGACACGACCTTGCGCATGGAGGCCGGCCAGGACGTCTACCGGGTTTACCGATCCGGCGATTGGAGCGGACGGGGGCGCAACAGGAAGCGGTTGCTCTGCGGGCGCTGGGTTGGGCTTCTGCGTTGTGGCGGCGACGGCGTCCGGGTCGATCATGAGCGCCAAAATGAGTGCGGTGGTGTCGGCCAAGGACTGGCACGAGGGCGCTTCGAGGAAGCGCTTGCCGGTGCGGCCCGCTTGGCGAGTGGTCAGGTTTGCCGACCAGAACGGGGTATGTTGGACCGTGGCATCAGCTTCGAGATCGCGGCCGGTCCGGATCTGGATGTCGCCGCCGAGCAGGCGACGGATCTCGGCCTTGATCTGGTCAGCCGGGGGACACTCCGTGGGGGCATTCCATGAAAACGCGAACGCGCCCGTTGCATCGGCGGAGGCCAAGCAGACGCGATCGGGCAGCGCGTGGCAAGCGATGCCAGCAAGCACGGCGACGAGCAGCCGTAGGCCTTTTACCACCTCGACACTATACCAGCCGCTCCGCTACGCGATAAGCCGCCCAGATCCGGCGACTCTCGACGCTTGGACGCTGCTCGTTCGCCTCAGATCGGGATGCCCAAGTCCGCCAGCTGACAGCGGAACGAGGGCGCGTCGGTGAAGAGGCGGCCGGCAATTCCGAGCGAGCTTGCCACGTCGACGAAAGCTTGCACGTCGTCGAAGTAGGCGATGCGATCGGCGGGCACACCGGCGCGCTCGATGGCCAGCTGGAAGATTCCGCGATCGGGTTTCGCCATTTTTTCGTCGTACGAGACGACGAGGGAATGGAAGCGATCGAGGAGCGGCAAAAGCGGTCGTACGTAACGCCAGTGTAGCTCGTTCACGTTGGTCAGCAGCAGCACTTTCGTGCACTCGAGGAGCTTGTCGAGAATCGGCAGCATCTCGGTGTGGACACGAAAGTGGCAGTTCCACAGCTCGACGAACGCCGCCTCTTCCATCGGGTTGTTCGCGCCTGCGACTTCGCAAATCGTGCGGCGAAGCTCGTCGCCGGCCAGTGCGCCGCGGTTGATGGCGTCCCACAGCCCGAGCATGCGCGCGCGAATCTGAGCTGGATCGGCGCCCCCCCAGGCGGACATGCGCTGGAACAAGATCGGATCGTCGTGAAAGACCAGGACGTTTCCCAGGTCTAGGACCACAGCTTCGATGGGCGGCATGGACTGCGGAGCGTCGACGGGCTATTCGTCGCCGATGGGAATGAACTTGATCTCTTGAATCTGGTATTCGCGCGAGCCCTTGGCAGTGCGCAGGTTCACGGTGTCGCCCTGTTCTTTGCCGATGAGAGCGCGCGCCAGCGGGGCCGAGATGGCGATGCGGCCCTCTTTGATATCGCCTTCGTGGTCGCCCACGATGGCGTACACGGTTTCGTCGCCGGACTCGGTGTCGGCCAGCCGGACCGTAGCGCCGAACACCACGCGCGTGCCGGACAGCTTGCCGGGATCGATGACCTCGGAAAGGGCGATGGTGCCTTCGATCTCGCGCATGCGGCCCTCGATGAAGGCCTGGCGCTCTTTGGC
>CAZTTW010000386.1:0-5233 GCA_964616265.1 uncultured Myxococcales bacterium
TTGGTACACCTTGGGCTTGGTCGCCCGCTGGCATCTGGCCGTGGCGGATTTTCGGGCAACCGACGCAGCCTCGCTGCGCGCCCAGGCGGCAGAAAATGCCCGCCGATGGCAAGAGCGCCTAGCGACCTATGAAATCGACGAGGCCCAAAGGGCACTAGAAGCCACTCGATCGCGAGGACAAGCCGCGCACGAGGCCGTGGCCGCGTCCGAGTCTGCCCGCTCTCTGCGACTGGCTCGTCATCGCCAGGGGCTACTTCCATTGACCGACGTGCTCGACGCCGAGGCCGGCCTGGCCGGGGCCCGAGCGCTTCTGCTGCGGAGCGAGTACGACGCCCGAGTCGCAGCGGCGCAGCTTCAATTCGCATTCGGCAAACCCATCGAAGGAGTCAGACCATGATCCGTTCCTCAAGAATCGGCGCAGCTCTCGCGCTTGCCGTCAGCCTTAGCCAAGGGAGCCAGGTCCGGGCCGAACCCAATCCGGTGACCGTTCGCCTGGCGGAAGCCGCGACGGACAGCACGGTGCCGCTCTATGCCGCCACCCTGGCGCCCGTGCACAAGGCCACGGTTTCCACGCGTATGGCGGCGACCGTTCAGAAGGTGCTGGTGTCCGAGGGCACGCGCGTGAAGCGTGGGCAACTCCTCGTGACGTTGTCGAACGACGAGGTTCAGGCTCAGGTTGCAGCGTCGACGACGGCGCTTGCCAACGCGACTGCTTACGAGCGGCGAATTTCCGATCTCACCAGCAAGCGAGCCGCGACCGCGGTCGAGCTCGAAGCCGCCCAAGCCCAGCGCGCGCAAGCCGCCGCCGCGCTTGCGGGGACACGTGCCAGTCTCGCCTACACCCAGTTGCGTGCCCCGTTCGACGGCGTTGTGCAAGCACGCCGGGTGAGCGCGGGCGATTTTGTCGGTCCAGGACAGCCGTTGATTGAGATCGAAGGCGCCGGCCTCGAGGTGCAAGCTACGCTGTCCGAAGAAGAAGCTGGTTCTTTGCATATGGGGCAGAAGATCCAATTCGAAGCAGAGAGCCGCCATGGCGAGGCGGAGATCACCGCGCTCTCGCCCGGCGGTGATGCGCTTTCGCACCGGCGAGCGCTGCGCGCTAGGGTCACAGACCACGCAGCCGAATTTCGCTCAGGCGCGTTTGTACGCATGCAGATCCCTGGCGGCGCTCAGCCGACGCAGCGGCGAGTCCCCAAAAGTGCACTCGTCCAGCGTGGCGATTTGACCGGCGTGTTCGTGGCCGAAAATGGCCACGCCCGATTGCGCTGGCTCTCCCTTGGTGAGACGTCGAGCAACGACGTCGTCGTGCGGGCGGGATTGTCCCCAAGCGAGTCAGTCATCGACATGCCGGGCAGCCTGCGTGACGAGCAAGCCGTGGAGATCGTCCATGCCCGCTGAGCGCGAGATAGGCTTTGCTGGCCGGGTCGCGCAGACTTTTCTGCGCAGCAAACTGACACCGCTCATTGTCATCGCGTCGCTGTTGCTGGGCCTGGCGGCCGTCTTTCTGACCCCGCGTGAGGAGGAGCCTCAGATCGTCGTTCCCATGGTGGACGTCATCGTGCCCATGCCCGGTGCCACGCCTACCGAAGTGGAATCCCAACTCACGACACCGCTCGAACGCCGCATGTGGGGCCTGCCAGGCGTCGAGTACCTGTACAGCACCAGCCGACCTGGGGCCGCGCTGCTCACGATTCGTTTCAAGGTCAATGAGCCGCTCGAACCCAGCCTGGTGAAGGTCCATCAAGAGCTGGCCGCGCATCCAGAGCTCATGCCAGCCGGCGCTCTGCAACCCGTGGTTCGTTTGCTGACCATCGACGATGTTCCGTTTCTGAACCTGACCCTGCATGGTGAGAATCAAGCGCCTGGCGTCCTGCGCGCTGTGGCCGACGAGGTGGCACGCGAATTGGCCGACGTGCCTCAGACCGCCCAAGTACACGTGCTCGGGGGCGCCCGCCGCGTGGTGCGCATCGAGCCCGATCCCGAGCGACTCCGGACACTGCAGGTCTCGCTGGCCGAATTGGATCCGGCCCTGCGTGCGTCGCAGGCACAGTTGCCCGCGGGCGCGCTGGTCGACGCCAGCAAGCGGGTCGAGCTAGAAGCCAAGGGCTATGCCCTGTCGGCCGCGGACTTGCGCCGCGTAGTCGTGGCAACGCGCGGAGAGCGCCCCATCTACTTGGAGGATGTAGCACGGGTGACCGACGGTCCCGAGCCCGAGCCGGCCATTGTCGTGACGGCGAAGAAGGGACAGCCCGGCTTCGAGCAAGCGGTTGCGATCGCGGTGGCCAAGCGCCCGGGAACCAACGCCACCGATCTGGCGAAGCGTGTGCTGGACAAGGTCGAGGCGCTCAAGGGCCGGCTGATTCCGTCATCGATCGCCGTGGACGTGACCCGCAACTACGGCGAAACGGCGGGCGAGAAATCAAATGAGCTCATCGAGCACCTGCTCATCGCCACCTTGTCGGTCATCGCGCTCATTTTGCTCGCCATGGGCTGGCGCTCGGCCGTCATCGTGGCCATCGCAGTTCCGGTCACGCTCGCGCTGACCCTGCTTCTCACCTACCTCTTCGGCTACACGCTCAATCGCGTGACCTTGTTCGCGCTGATCTTCTCCATCGGCATTCTCGTGGATGACGCCATCGTGGTGGTCGAGAACGTGCACCGGCATCTTTACCTGCCCGGCCCCAAGCGCAGCTTCGCCCGAACCGTCATCGAGGCGGTCGACGAGGTGGGCAATCCGACCATCCTCGCCACCTTCGCCGTGGTCGCCGCGATCTTGCCGCTGGCCCTCGTGCGCGGCCTGATGGGTCCGTACATGCGCCCCATTCCCGTCGGCGCCAGCGTCGCCATGATCTTCTCGCTAGGCATTGCCTTCATCGTCAGCCCGTGGGCGGCGATGAAAGTGTTCCGCAAGCAAGCCCATCTCCCCGACACGGACGAGACGGGACTGCACCCCGCGGATCCCAACTACGAGGCTCCCTCGCCGGAGACCGACGACGCTAGCGCGCACCCCGAAACGCGGCCGGAAACCATCTGGACGCGCATGCACCGGACGATCACGCGGCGACTACTGGGCTCGACCGGCGCGCGCTGGGCCTTCATGGGCGGACTCGTCGCACTCTTGGGTGGCGCGGCGGCGTTGGTCGGCGCAGGCACGGTCAAGGTCAAGATGTTGCCCTTCGACAACAAAGCCGAGTTCCAAGTTCAGTTGGACATGCCCGCCGGAACGCCCCGCGAGGATGCCTTCGTCGTCGGCCAGGCCATGGCGCGCCGAGTACTCGAGGAGCCCGAGGCGCTCGACGTTCAGGTCTACGCTGGCGTGGCCGCGCCCTTCACCTTCGTCGGCATGGTTCGCCACAGCTTTTTCCGGGATGCCCCCGAGCAGGTCGACTTGCAAGTCAACCTGGTGCCCAAGGGCAAGCGCAAGGCACAAAGCCACGCCATCGTCATGCGCCTGCGGCCTGCGCTGGAGGCCATTGCCAGCGCCAAGGGTGGCCGTCTCAAGCTGGTCGAGATTCCACCCGGTCCCCCGGTGCTCGACACTCTGGTAGCGGAAATATACGGTCCCAGCACCGCTGAACGAGATCGGCTGGCGAAGGAGACCCTCGCGGCCTTTCACTCCACGGAGGGCGTCGTCGACATCGATTCGACACTGAACCCGACCAATCCCAAGATTTCCATCGACATCGATCGCGAGAAGTCAGCCCTGCACGGCGTGGCACCGGCCGCGGTGGTGCAGACCTTGGCCGCGGCTGGGTACGGCGCCCAACTTGGGCTTTTTCACGGCGGGCACGGCGCGAATCAGATCCCCATCATCCTGCAGCTTGCGCCGGCCCAGCGCAGCCGCATCGACCAACTCTTGCAACTGACTGTTCCAGGGGCTCGCGGTCCTGTCCCGCTCTCCGAGCTGGTGCACACCACGACTGGCCTCGCCGATCCGGACATCTTCCACAAGAACCTGATGCCCGTGTCCTACGTCTTCGGCGACCTGGCCGGCACCATCGAGAGTCCGGTCTACGCTCTGGCCGCCCTCAACAAGAAGCTCGACAACCTCCGCAGCGCTTCGGGCGAAGTCGTCCCGCGCTTCGGGCTCAACTTGCCCACGGACACTGAACACCCATCCCTCAAGTGGGACGGCGAGTGGCACATCACCTTGGAAGTCTTCCGCGATCTCGGCCTCGCCTTCGCGGCAGTCCTGATCCTGATCTACGTCTTGGTCGTCGGCTGGTTCCAGAGCTTCACAGTTCCGCTCGTCATTCTGGTTCCCATCCCACTGTCACTGATCGGCATCATCCCGACCCACTGGGCGATGGGAAGCTTCTTCACCGCGACCAGCATGATTGGCTTCATTGCCGGAGCCGGCATCATCTTACGCAACAGCATCATCCTGGTGGACTTCATCGAGTTGAAGTTGCGCGAGGGCATGCCGCTGGCGCTGGCGGTCGAGGAAGCGGGCGTGGTCCGTTTCCGACCCATGGTGCTCACCGCGGCCGCCGTGCTGGTCGGCAGCGCGGTCATGCTGGCTGATCCCATTTTCCAAGGATTGGCCATCGCGCTCATGGCCGGACAGGTGGCCGCGACCTTGTTGTCTCGACTGGCTGTCCCCCTCCTCTACTACATGCTAGCTCGCCACGGTCGCGCAGCCGACCTTCAGCGCGAAGGCGCGCGTAACCTGCCCTCCGAATTAGCTGCCATCATCCCGTTGGGCCGAACCGGGAGCACACCATGACCGTAGACCGAATCGTATTCGCAGTAGCCGGCACACTCGTGCTTCTAAGCGTGATTCTCACCCTCGCCGTCAGCCCGTGGTTTCTGGCCATCGCGGCGTTCGTCGGCACCAACATGCTCCAGAGTGCCTTCACGAAGTTCTGCCCCCTGGCCGTCATTCTTCGCCGAGCGGGCGTGTCCGATTAGGGGCATGTACCTTGTGAGTGTCCATCCGCCCAACCGCAGGCGATCTGAGCCACCCGTTGGCCTGGAATTTGTCGGAAAGTCCGAGGCATGGACACCGAGGCCCTGCCAAAGAGTGAGCTGACCCCAAAGCGCTGGAATGCGGCGACGGCACGCAAGATCCTGGAGGAATTCGCTGCAAGTGGCATGAGCCGCGCGGCGTTCGCGCGAGCACGAGGTGTGAAGGCCCACCGACTCAAGTGGTGGCAGGAGCGCCTCGGCGACAGAAGAGCGACCGCGAAGGTCGAGTTCATTCCGGCGACGATTTCCAGCATTGGCAACCTCG
>CAZTTW010000387.1:0-3633 GCA_964616265.1 uncultured Myxococcales bacterium
CCTGGGTCCAAACGACAAGGCGAGTAGCAACAAGAGGTGCCTCCGTGATGAGAAGCAACAGTTCATGCGTGGCTGCGAGCGTCGTTGGATGCCTTCTGACCGCCGTCATGTTTCCATCGTGCGCCGGCCCAGCGGCTGGCAGCGGCGGCGGCGGCTCGTCCGAGCAAAGCGGCGGCAACGGAGCCGGAGGCTCCTCGGGCAGCGGCGGCACAAACGCCAGTGGCGGTTCCAGCTCGGGCGGAAACAACGCTAGCAACGGCTCGGGCGGGAGCGGATCGGCTGGAAAAGGAGGATCGGGATCGGGCGGCACTTCTTCCGGAGGAAATAGCTCGGGTGGGTCGCCCGCAACGGGCGGCAGCAAGGCCTCCGGCGGCTCGGGGTCGGGCGGCAGCGGCAACGGCGGCTCCAGCTCAGGCTCGGGCGGCTACCTGCTTCCGCCACCCGATCGTTGCCATGATCAGGACTACATTCCGTACGACTACACGAACAAGACCGGCTGTCTCAGCGGCGACGCCACCACCGATTGCAAAGGCAAGTGCCAGGTCATCAACGCGTGCTCGGAAAGCACGGCCTCCAAGCCAAACGCCGATATCACGTTCATGTGCCCGCGTGATCTGCTGTTCAGCTCCGAGATGGAGCAAGCCGTGAAGGACGATGGCCTCGACGGTTTCCACTACGCGGTCGTCGGGCACGACATTGACAGTGGCGGCATCGACGGCACCGCCCAAAGCGCGTGCTGCCAGTGCTATCAGTTGGTTTATGCCTGGCCGAGCCCGAGCAATGACCGCCAGGTGCAGGTCAATCCCGACAATCCCAACCCGCCGGCGTCGGCCATTCCCGTTCCGCCGCCACTCATCGTGCAGGCCTTCAACACAGCCGCGACGCCGCAAACCTTCGACGTCTACATGCCGGCCGGCGGCTTAGGCGCCAACAACGCCTGCGCGCCGGTGGCAGGTTCGAAGTCGATATCGGGCCAGTACATGTACACCAGCTATCCCGACGACGGACAACCGAGCACGGGCGGCGTCAAGCCGGCTAGCCTCTACCAGGAATGCAAGACGAGCACGTCCTGGGTGACCACGGCGACTCTCACATCATCGGCATGCGTGCAACGAACTACGGCCGCCTGCAACAAGATCGCCTCGGATATTGACGGGCTGACCAAGACGGCCCAGACCAATTGCCTCAAGGCCAACAGCATCGACACCTTTTACCACCTGAATTGGTCCGTCTACGCCCTGAAGGTCGAGTGCCCCGAGCACTTGACTCGCGTTACTGGTTGCAAGCTGCAGTCCCAGGGCTTGCCGGCGGTGAAGGCGAACGTCAAGACGGCCGCGGATGCCGCCAAGGACTCGGCCTTCCTGACCAAGACCGGCAGTACCAGCAACATGTACGAGACCACGACGATGGAAGACTGCTGCCGCCCATCGTGCACGTCGATCAACTGGATTTCCGGAAAAGGATTGGTTCCCGATCCTCAGTACCGCGCGTTCTACTCCTGCAACGGCGCGGGCGTCCCCTACACGCAGTAATACGACCTGGGCTAGATCCCGTCGCCGTCGCTGAAGTTGATGCGGCAGTATTGGGGTGATTCCTCGGCTTCGGGTTTTCGCAGATGGCGCCAACGGCCAGCGCGATCGTCCTCGCCCGGTGCCACGGGCGTCGTGCATGGGTAACATCCGATACTGCGGAAGGACCTCTCGTAGAGAGGATGCACGGGCAGACCGTGCTTCGCGATGTAGGCCTCGACGTCCTCGTTCTTCCAGTCGAAAAGCGGTGCAAAGCTATAGCCGCCCGTGCGTGGATCCGCGCTCAGCGCGAGCACGTTCGCGCGCCGGCCGCCTTCGGCGCGACGAAGCCCGGTGGTGGTGACAGGCCGCTTTTTCGTTGCTAGATGGCGCAGCAGAGGTTCCTCTTTGCGCAGGCGACAACATAAGGGCTGGCCGTCGACAAAATTGAATAGCTTGCGTCCGTACTGCGCTTCTTGGGTCTCGGTTGACAGCTCGGGATAGAGCGTAACCACGTTGAGTCCCCACCGGTGCATGGTCTCGTCACGCATCTGCAACGTCTCGGGAAAGTGGTAACCGGTATCCAGAAACAAGACCTCGTTGCGCAAGCCCAGGGTGTGGAACATGTGCATCAGCACGACGGCAGTTCGCTGCATGCTGGAGAGCAGCACCAGCTCGTCGCCGAACGTGGTCGCTGCCCACGCCACGCGCTTGTCCGCACTCAGCGGCGCGAGGGTTGCATGAATGGCATCGCAGTCGAAACTCGAGGGGCTCATCACTTTGTCTCGTATACCAGACGATTGTCCTACGCGCAACGCCAGTGCGAAGAGCGGCACGCCGCAGCCGTCGCCATCGCTCGGCGAGCGCCCGCTGAGCTGGTCCCTCGTCGTGGCGACCCTCCATCGGGAGGAATGCCTTCTGCGTTCGCTGCGGGCCAACGTGCAGCAGTCACGCCCGCCGAAGCAAGTCATCGTCGTGGATGCAAGCGCCGACTGGCAACGGGTGCGAAAGCGGGCGTTGCGCGAAATTGCCCCGGCTACGCCCGGCGTGGAGTGGATTTACGTGGGCTCCGCGCGGCGCTCGCTGCCCTACCAACGGAACCGCGGGCTCGACTTGTGTACCAGCGACGTCATCTTCTACCTCGACGACGACGCATTCATGTACCGCGACTGCGCCGAGAAGATGATGCGTATCTACGAGAGCGACTCTCGCCAAGAAATCGGTGGTGTCTCGGCAGCGCTGGCCCCGGCCCATGAAAACCGCATCGGTCCTCTGCCCGCCGCCGAGACCAATAAAACGCCGCTCTGGAAAGGGATGCTCTTCGCCTTGTGGGACCAAGAGCGCCTCTTTCTTCCCTACGACGGCGGCTACCACCAGCGACCACTTTCCACCGAGCAGCAACAGCAAGGGCTGGTTCCGCGTTCGCTCTTTCACGGATGTCGCATGACCTTCCGAACCAGCGCGGTGCGGGCAGTCGGCGGCTCGGACGAGGTGCTGTTACGCACGGCTTTCGGCGAGGACTGCGACCTCAGCTACCGCGTTTCGCGCCAGCAT
Organism: uncultured Myxococcales bacterium; assembly: GCA_964616265.1. Classification (GTDB taxonomy): domain Bacteria; phylum Myxococcota_A; class Polyangia; order Fen-1088; family Fen-1088; genus Fen-1118. The sequence goes on from CAZTTW010000387.1 coordinate 3,063, forward strand.
GCCTTGGTGATGGAGCCGTCCGCCCTTCTCTTCCACGAGCAGACCCCTGTGGCACGAACGAAGCGCGCGCTCAACACGACCTTGGTACTGCTCAACGCCGTCGCACTCTATTGCTTGCATGCGCCGGCGGGGCGGCGCCGCAGAAGCCGAATTCTCGGCTTCCTCAGCAAGCGCCTGGCCCTCGATGCGGTTCGCGACGGCATGCGCGGCCGGCTGAACGTTCCCTGCGCGCGAGGAGCGTTGCGAGCGTTGCGCCACGTTCCTGCCCTGCTGAAGCTCGACCCCGAAACCTTGCGACGAGAATACGAGAAGCTCCAGATCCAGCTTTGCGACGCTCCGCTATAGTACTCTTCGGGCATGTCCCCCGCCGCACTCGTCGCTGTCGTGTTGGCCGCCGCAAGCACGCCGAAGCGAGGTCTCGACTTCGAGCACGCCGTATCCGCATTTCGCGCCGGTGACTACGACAAGGCAGCGCATGCGTTTTCGTCGCTTCGCGAAGTCTTGCCGAACGACCGCGACTACACCCTCTATTTTCTCGGTGAAAGCCAGTTCTACGCGGGCGCCTACGCGA
>CAZTTW010000387.1:3733-5231 GCA_964616265.1 uncultured Myxococcales bacterium
GACTACACCCTCTATTTTCTCGGTGAAAGCCAGTTCTACGCGGGCGCCTACGCGAAAGCCGAGGCCGCCTTCGTCGAGCTTGGCAAGCAACATGACTCGCGCTTCGCGGGCGTCGCACCCGCCCGCGTTGCCGATTGCCTGTGGATGCAAGGCCGGCGCGCGGAAGCGGCCCAGGCCTATCGCAAGGTGCTTTCCAGCAAAGGCACCTTCGATGGGGCCGTGGCGCGCTTTCGCATTGCCGACTTCGAGGCCGAGGCGGCCGAGCAAACGGCGACGGGAAGCTCCGCGCGCCAGACGGCTGCGCGCACCTTCTTGCAGATTCACGTCGATTTTCCAGCCCACCCCTTGGGTGTCGAGGCGGGCAGGCGCGCCGCTTTGCTTGGCCCGGCTTCCGGAAACAAGCCCGCGGTCGCCGTGACGCCCGCCGAGCGATTGCAGCGTGCAGCGACCCTGTCCAAGTCCCATCGCTGGCAAGAAGCGCTGGACGAGCTGGCGCTTTTGCCCGAGACGCTTTCACCCGAGATGGCCGTCGAGCGAGATCTCGCCGTCGGCATGGCCAAGTACAACGCACGTCGCGACTACGCCGGTGCGGCAGCGCTGCTGCTGGGCGCGGCGACCAAGCTGACGGGCGAGAAAGCATCGTTTGCCCTGTTTCATGGCGCCCGCGCGCTCTCGCGCATCGATCGAGACGACGACGCGATCGCCAACTATCGCCGGCTGGTCGCCAGCTATCCGCATTCGAGTTGGGCGCCCGAAGCGCAGTTCCGCTCTGGCTGGCTCGAGATCAACCGCGGGCGTTTTCGCGAAGCCCTGCCCGCCTTGCGCGAAACGCTGGCGCGCTACCCGAAGAGTGCTTTCGCCGACGATGCCGCTTGGTATCTGGCGTTTGCACACTACCTACTCGGCGACGCGCCCGAGGCGCTCAAAGCCATCGCCACCTATGCCGAGGTCGCTCGACGAGGTAACGACGACGCAGCCATGCGCGCCCGCTACTGGCGCGCCCGCATTCTGGCGCTCGCCGGACAACACGGCGAAGCCAAGGCGCTCTTGCGTGAATGCGTGGCGCACGCGCCGTACAACTTCTACGGGCTTCTCGCGCGCGCCCGCTTGCGCGAGCTCGGCGAAAGTTTCCCATGGCCCAAGTTGCCGCCGCGGCCGCGCGAACCGGCGCCGCTCCGCGATCCGGCAGTTCTGCGCGCCCTCGATCTCGACCGAGCTGGTCTGCACGTCGAAGCCGGCTTCGAGCTCGAACGCGCCGAAGCGACCATCCTCAAACGCAACGGCAAGCGCGCGATCCCGTTCTTGCTCGCAACCTACCCACGTCTGCTGGCCTTTCACCGCTCCTACAAACTCGCCGAAGCGACCGGCGAAAGCGCTCTCGGCGACAGCGCTCGCCTTTTCTGGGAGGCATCCTACGCGCGCGCCTTCGCCGACTCCGCGAGGGCCTACGACGCCGCTCTTGGCAGCCCCGAGCTCTTCGTCTACGCGATCATGCGCA
>CAZTTW010000388.1:0-3876 GCA_964616265.1 uncultured Myxococcales bacterium
TAGGTTCCGGTTCCGCCTTTGGACGAGACGACCTTGCTGGTCATGGTGGCGCGCGCGTCGTTCACGTAGAGGTTCCGCAACTTCGTCTTGCGGTCGAGCGCGGCCTTGTAGACGCCGCCGGTGCTCGCGGTCCATCCCGTGACCTTCGTCGCGCCGTTGATGACCGGCGTCTCGCCGGGATACGCTTGGTAATAAATCCGATGGTTGCTCGTGCCAGAGTCTTGGACGGCGAAGGTGATGGGGCTGGTGATCCGGTAGTCGCCGCCGCGCAGATAGACGTAGATGTCTCCGGTCATGTTGGAGTTGATGGTGCGCACCACATCGCGAGCTTTGGTGATGGTCTGAAATGGCGCGCTCACCGTGCCCGGATTGTCATTGCTGCCTGTCGGCGAAACATAGTAGGCGGCTTGGTGCGGCCCCCCGTCGACCTCCACGCCACTCGAACCGCCGGCGCCAGATCCACCTGCACCGGCGGACGGGCCCGCGTCTTTGCCCGACGTTCCGCCGGCTGCGCTGAGCCCGCCCGAACCCGACTGCCCGGCTTTCGCACCCTGGCCGCCCTGGCCGGTCACTCCGCCGGCTGCGCCGGCACCACCGGAGCTGGTGGTACTGCCACCACTCGACTGGCCACCCGAATTGCTGAGGCCGCCAGAGCCACTGGCACCACCGGTAGCTTTTCCTCCCGCACCGGCGGAGCCACCTGATCCCGTTCCGCCGGATCCCTTGCCTGACGTGGTCGACGAGCAAGCGCCGACGAAGAGCATCAGCGTGGCCATGGCCACGTGCGGACAGCGGGTGGAAATCATGCGTGACTCCTTGGTTCGTGAAAGATCAAGCTACCTATTATTGACGTGCGCGCCAATTCTTCCCACAGTTTCACCCCTGATCGGTCAATGTTCGCGTTTCTTGGCAATAGCTCCGTGCTTCGGTGAAAACGATTGCTTGTTTTCGAGATTTGCTGTGGAAGTACCTGCTGAAGTGAAAGATCCAGGGTGTACGACAGGTCGCGCTCAATCCCATTTGGAGCGCCATGCGTTTCCGACCCGGCAAATAGGAGAAGGCGAGCCGAACGTGCCATGCGATGCTTTGGGTACACCAGCCGCGGATGACCACACGAGCGCCATCGCGGGTGTCGTCGCCGCGGAAAGCGACGAAATATCGAACGACTGTCAGGAATGCCCGTTCGCATCCATGGCTTTCTCAATCTGGACTGCGTCCAAATCGGTCACCGATGCCAGCAGCGCCAAGGCCATCATTCAGGCTGGACCTCCGGGTGCCAACATCCAGGCTGATGGTCACTATCGGCAGGCGCTCGGTCCTTTCCAGTTCATTGTCTTCGATCCCCTGACCCGAGCCTCGATTGACACCAACACACTCTACCCAGTTCCGTGAAAGATCACCGAATTCGGAATTCCTTCGACCAAGGTGAAGTTGCATTCCAATCAATTTGGTCGTGCCGGTTGTCTCGTCCCGCACTCCAATGGTCAACCAAGGCAAGTCGCGCCGAGGGTTCTACCGAGGCTGAATAGCGGCAACCTTCATGGTTGTTTCCGAGTCTGGCGCGACAGGCCGCTCCCGATCCCCGGTCAGACGGTGCAAGGAGCGGTTCACGGTCTCACGGAGATCGTCGATATCGAACGGCTTGTCCAGCACGGCCAGCGCGCCAAACTGGTTCACTTTCGCTTGCAGTTCCGCGTCGCGAGAGACGGTGGTGAAGATGAACGGCGGGAGGTTCCGACGGTCTCCGAAATTGCTGAGCATCCTCGCTTCTTCTGCGCCAAGCATGCGCGCCTCCGCGATCACGAGATCGAAACGCCCAGACCCGAACTCGGGGTGAAGCGAGACGGCCAGCGTATCCAGAAGGTCGATCCCTCTCGCCATCGCGACCACCTCGTGGCCGTCAGCCCTAAGAACGGCGAGCATGTAGTCACGAACGGCCGGGTGACTTTCGCCTATCAACAGACGGCGGTTGCGATCACCATTCGCCTTCGATGGTGTCGTCAAGGCGCGCACGAAAGTTCGCATCCGCCGCGCCTGCCCCCAGCGTGTTCGCGGTGCTCGCCTCGTCGGTCGCACGTTCCGCAGCCGCCGCGCGTTCCTACGTAACAGCCTCCCAGTTCGAGCGCGACAAGAACCAGCAATAGAAGAAGTCTCTTCATTTGGCGCCGTGCCTTTCGGTCCCTAATTCAAGCTCTGACAAAGCTCAGCAGGTCCGCGTTTAGCTTCTCTTTGTGCGTTTCGGTGAGTCCGTGCGGCGCGCCGGGGTAGACGGTCAGCTTGGCGTTCTTGACGATTTTGCTCGAGCGGAGCGCACTCGATTCGATTGGAACGATCTGGTCGTCATCGCCGTGGAGAATCAGCGTTGGCACATCGAATTTCTTGAGATCCTCGGTGAAGTCCGTCTCGGAAAAGGCCCGGATGCAATCGAACGTGTTCTTGTGACCGGCTTGCATTCCTTGAAGCCAGAACCAGTCAATCATGCCCTGTGACACCTTCGCGCCCGGCCGGTTGAAGCCGAAGAAAGGGCCACCGGCAAGCTCCCGATAGAATTTCGAGCGGTCGCCGAGCGATCCGGCACGAATACCCTCGAACACCTCGCTCGCAAGGCCGCCGGGATTGGCCGCCGTCTTCAGCATGAGGGGCGGAACGGCAGACACCAGTGCGACCTTGGCCACACGCTTGCTGCCGTGACGGCCAATATAGCGAGCCACTTCGCCTCCGCCCGCGGAAAAACCGACAAGTATGGCCTTCCTCAAGTCGAGTGTATCCATCAGGCTGGCGAGGTCATCGGCATAGGTGTCCATATCGTTACCATCCCAGGGTTGACTGGACCGGCCGTGACCTCGACGGTCATGCGCCACACAGCGATAGCCGTGAGACGCAAGAAAGAGCATTTGGGACTCCCAACTGTCCGAATTGAGCGGCCATCCGTGGCTAAATACAATCGGCTGACCTGAGCCCCAGTCCTTGAAGTAGATCAGCGTGTCGTTCTTGGTAGTGAGCGTGCTCATGGGGTGGTGCTCCAATTGGGTGTCGTTTGGCTTGCCACCACGCGGGTGCATCTTTCGGGCCGGTCGCCGCCGACAAACGGCTCCTGCGCATTTAGGAGCCGGACGAGCTGCCTGTTCTTCTCATTCCAGGTATCCTCTCGTCCTGAGGGATACGTTGGTTGGCCGGAAGGACTTCGGCAGATCCGAAGAAAGGTGACAGCAAATGAGCGCTGAAGTTACGGCAAGAGACTTTCCTGTTGTTTGCGTGGGCGGTTCGGCCGGCGGCCTCGACGCCTATATCAGGCTGCTCCGGAATCTTCCGTCCGACATGGGTGTCGCCATCGTGATCGTCAATCACCTGAGAACCGTCGCCACCCAGCTCCACGAGATCCTTCCGCGCTACACCAAGATGCCGGTAGAGCTGATCACGGAAAGGCTGCACATCGAGCCGAACCATGTGTTCATCATCCCGGAAAAGCGGGATTTGCACGTTCTCGATGACGAATTTCGTCTGAAGCCAATCTCAAAGCCCCGGGGATGGCCCGACGTGATCACGGTCTTTCTGCGTTCCCTGACGGAGCACTGGAACGGCAAACTGATCGCGGTCATTGTCTCTGGGTATGATGGCGATGGTGCGGCGGCGCTGGCCGGCATCAAGGAAGTGGGGGGAATTACGTTCGCGCAGAAGCCCGACACAGCTCTGCAACCGGAGATGCCCGAGAGCGCGATTGCAAGCGGGTGGATCGATTCCATTCTTTCGCCCGAAGAGATCGCTCGGGAGATTGCGCGAATTGCGCAAGCCGTGCCCGAATCGTAGGCAAGGCTCGCAACCTGGTCTCGCTCAACCAGCGGATTGGTTGCCTAGACCCGGGCGATGTAGTCGTTC
>CAZTTW010000388.1:3886-5213 GCA_964616265.1 uncultured Myxococcales bacterium
ATAAGACTTTGCTTCTCGGAGATGATGGCCTTGACCACGTCGCCGATGGAGATCAGGCCAACGAAGCGTGAGTCTTCGAACACCGGTAAGTGGCGCACGTGCTTCGCGGTCATGAGCACCATGCAATCGTCCAGGGTGCTCGCGGGCGCAACCGTGTGCATGCGTTCGACGGGCGTCATGATCACAGACACCGCTGTTTCGCGCGACACCTTGCCCTGCAGCGGGATCTTTCGGGCATAGTCACGCTCGGAAAGGATGCCGCGCACCGCCCCGGTTTCGTCGAGAACCATCAACGCGCCGATCTCTTTTTCGCTCATCAGTTTGAGGGCGTCGAAGACCGTCGCCCCGGGGTGAATGGACCAAATCACCCTTCCCTTGGATTCCAGAATCTCCACGACGGTTTTCATGACGCCTTCTCCCTTGTCCCGCACCAGCGCAGGTAGTCTGACATGGGAAGGCCGTACATCAAACGGATTGCCGAGTTGGGACCGGACCGGACTTTCCTAGAGGATCGAAAGAAAAGTCTGGACATTCATTCAACCATTTGGTTGAATGAATGTCATGGACGACCTGACCACGGTGCTCGGCGCGATTTCGCATCCCTCGCGGCGCGCGATTCTGCAGCGTCTCGCCGACGGACCGGCGCGGGTGACGGAGATTGCTGCGCCCTTCTCCATGTCGCTCAACGCAGTGTCGAAGCACCTCAAGGTGCTCGAGGGCGCGGGGCTGGTCGATCGCGAGGTGCAGGGCCGCGACCATCTGATCCGTTTCCGCGGCGAGCCGCTGCGCTTGGTTTCCAAGTGGGTGCACGAGTACGAGCGGTTCTGGACCGAGCGTCTCGACAATCTCGAGCGCTACTTCAAAAACAAGAAAGGACAGAAGTCATGACCACAAAGACAAAGACGATCGAGCTATCGTTTACGCGTACGATTCCCGCCACGCCCGCCGAGGTGTTTGGCGCCTGGATGGATCCCAAGCACCCCGGCAACCCGTGGACTGGATCGAGAAAAGTGATCCTCGACGCGCGGGTCGACGGGCTGTTCTTCTTCGCGACCGCGAAAGACCCGTCGTGGCCCCACTACGGCCGCTTCCTGGAGATCGAGCGCAACCGACGCGTGCAGTACGCCTGGATGTCCCCCTTCACGCGGGGCCTCGAGTCGATCGTGACCGTCGCTTTCGAAAAGCGAGGCGACGACACGCTGCTGACGCTCACCCACGCCGGCCTTCCCGACGACGACTACGGCCGCCTCCACAACGACGGCTGGAACGAGTGCCTAGGGACCTTCGTTGCGCAGTTCAGCCCGCGCGGAAAGAGCTGAGCCATCGC
>CAZTTW010000389.1:0-1864 GCA_964616265.1 uncultured Myxococcales bacterium
ATCATTTCACCGGAACTGTTGAAGATTCTCATGGAAATGGGCCACGGCGATGAGCTGGTCATTGCCGACGGGAATTTTCCGGCGGTATCCATCGCTCAGCGCCTGGTGCGCAGCGACGGCAATAGGGTGCCGGAGTTGCTGGAAGCGGTGCTCAGATTTTTCCCGCTCGACCCGTATGTCGAGGCGCCGGTGGCGCTCATGCAGGTCGTTCCGGGCGATACCTACAGACCGACCATTTGGGACACCTACAAGGAAATCATCCAGAAATTTCCCAACAAGAACAGCGCCATTGAGAATGTTGAACGTTTCGCCTTTTACGAGCGCGCGAAGAAGGCTTTCGCGGTTGTCGCGACGAGCGAGACCTCGCTCTACGCAAACATCATTCTTAAGAAAGGCGTGGTCATCGAGGGGTGACGGGGCCGGCTATCCCTTCTGCCGGCCCAGGGAGAGATAGCCGCCGCCCGCCCGTGGGTTCGCTCTCAGATCACCAGGCCATCGTCGCCGAGACCGCGACCACGTTTTCCGCCGGGTAACCCACGTGAGGGTTCGACGGGAACTGGTAGTCCGCGGCGCCCGGGGTGGTGCGGTAGGCGTCGCCCAGGAAATAGCGTGTGTACTGGATGTAAACCATCTCGCCCGAAGAGAAATGGGACATGACGATGAGGCGGGCCGTCAGCATCGAAAAGTCGTTCCCCGGGATCTGGAGGTCGACAATCTTAGGACTGGCGTTGTTCACCCGATCGAACCGCAGCATCAGCGCGAGCCATGTGAGCGTCTGGCCGGTGAGCGAAGCACCCCATTTGAATTGGTTCAGCTCTTTCTGCAAATTCGACCCGGATGGCAAGTCGCGCCTGCTCCTCGCCAACAGCCCGAAAACGTCGAGGCGCAGGTCCGGCAATTCCGTTCCAAAACCTCTGCCCATCACGCTACCAAGCGTGTTCTGGTACATGCCACCCACGGCGAAAGTGGATCCGCTCCCGGTGCTGTTGGTCACCGTGCCTTCGTAACCCATGAAGTTTGCCCCGAATAGTCCGGACTGGCTGTGCAGAACTTCGACGCCGCCCAGCGGATCGAGCGCCCAGCCGTTCTTGATCTGCACGTACGTGGGGGACAGCCAGACGAGGCCCGCTCGCGGATAATTGAGTTTCACCTCCCCCGCAGTGACCTGGAGATACGCGTCCCTGACGTCCTGAAACGTCGCGCCGCCGGCAGTGGGGAGGCCGGCGTCATTGCCGGGATCCGTGGTCCAACTCCTATTCCAGTGAAGGCCGATGTGAACATTGTCGCGATAGTCAATCGCGAGGTTCGCGTAGGCGAGCAGGTCGAGGGCGGTGGTGGTGTCCTTGTTGCTGATCCCCACGACCGGCACCGTGCCGACGGAAGCGAAGCCGTTCCGATTGCCGCCCACGCCTTGGGTCAAGGTGACCGTAAAATTGGAAGTGAAGGGCACCTTCAGATCAATCCGCTCTCCGATCTGTCGGATGCGGCCCATCGTGTAGGTGTCGTAGGCGGGGAAATAGCCAAAAGTGGGCCAAAAGGCTCCAACCTGGACGGCGGCATTGGGCGTGACACCAGCGACCTGGAAGTCTCCGTCGAGGCGGATCCAGGCAAACCCAGGCATCCATTGCGCGAACGGCCGCTGATAGCCCGCCGATTGGAACCAATAGCCGCCCCAGCCGACCGCTCCGTCGACATGCTTCTTTCGCGCGTGGATATACACTTCCGCCCAGTCCGTCTCCTGAACGCGGGTAAAGGCGAAGCTGTTGAAGTTGCCGTCCACGGCGTGATCGGGCGCGAAGGAAAGCTGCGTGCCGGAGGGTTTGTTTGGCGCGTTTCCCGGATCGAGATGGTTGGCGATAGCAAT
>CAZTTW010000389.1:1964-5208 GCA_964616265.1 uncultured Myxococcales bacterium
CAACGGAACCCGTTGCTCATGAAGTTGTTGGTCGGGTACAAGCCTTCGTTGCGGTACGAGGACAGAATTTCGATGGACGAGCTGCTATTGAAGTAGCCTCCTCGGACGCTACGTCCCGAAGCGTGGGTCAGGAACGCGCAATCGGTGCAAGGAACGGTGTACGCAGCATTGTAGTCGAGCATCCACTCATTGAGCTCGCCGGCCAAATCGAGCTGCCCGTAGTACCCTGCGCCGAGCTGCGCGCTGCCGACTGGGGCAATGTTGGTCACGTCGGTACAGGCCGTGTTGCCGGGCGGGTAATCGCACTTGTAGATGACATAGTCGGGCGAGGCCCCCGGGTCGTCGTTGCCCCACGGGAACACGCGCTGCTGGCCTCCGGCCGCTGTGGCGAACTCGAATTCGTTCTCGCTTGGGAGAAACCCGCCGTCCCAGATGCAGAAGGCGTACGCCAGCGGCCAGTTGACGCAGTTTACGGGACGATTCTCGTTCTTGCCGGGGTCGCTCGTCCAGGTCGCCAAGTCCGGATCGCAAGCGAGGCTGCCGGAGGTCAGGCTGCTGTCGTCCGCAGAGTCCCATCCAGGCTCGAACAAGCCAGGCGAGCCGCTGTCCTGGAGTCCACGGCCGCTGTAAAGGTGCGTGTGCTTGCCCCACCCCTCCTCCGGCTTCCACTTGTCGCCGCCGTTCTGGCCGCTGAACGCGGCGACGAACTGACGGAAACGGCCGACCGTCACCAAGTACTTATCGAGCCGATACGGGCTCACCGTCGCGGGGTCACCCCGACTTCCGCCCAGCAGTTGGCCCTGGATCGTTGTGCCGTACGACCGATAGAACGATCCGCCTGGAATGGTGACGCTCGTACAGCAATTCTCCCCATCGGCCCCGCAGTCGGTCAGACCGGGCCCGGACGATTGGCAGCTCGTCCCGTCGGTGGTGACGGTCCAATTGGATTCCCCACTACCAAAGGAACGACTGCAGGCAGCCGTGGAGCAAGCGAGTACCGCCGGCAGGCAAAGTCCGAACACACGATCTGGGCTTATCACGGCTGACTCCATCCCTGATTCAATGACTAAGGTTGGCACGCGACGGTCCTAATAGGCCGCGAACTCGGCGATGAGCGGAACATCCCGCGCCGATTCGATGACCAGGCGTATTCCGGTCGCGGACACGTTGTTCATCTGCCAGAGCTGGCGATTCCCGATCACGGTGCCCTGGACCTTGTTATCGTTGGCGTCGGACGCCGTCGCCCATGTTCCGTTCTGGTTGATCTCGACGTGATACTTGGTCACGCGCTCGCCCATCTTGATGGGCTCGCGGATGCTGATCACGTTGATGCTGGCCGGGGAAGCCGGCGTCACCTCGAGCGTTCCCGTCGTCTTGCCGTCCGCGGCAGCCCAGTACGTACAGACGTCGTCGTCGACCGCCTTGCTTGCCTCGAATCCTGCGCTGGCCCAGGTGGAATCAGCCGTGGCCGGGGCGCCCTTGAGGAGGTCGGTCTTGAAAGTGGAGTGGTACCAGGTACCGAAATCGTTGAGCAGGGCGACGTCTTGCGGGTCGAAGTCTCCGGTTTGGTCGGGCGGGATGTTGAAAATCAGGGTCGAGTTCATGCCTACCGTCCTGAAATAGATCTTCTCCATCGACGCCACGGACATGGGCGGCTGGTTCGGATGCCAGAACCAGTTCGGCATGTGCGACGAGACGTTGGACTCGTACGGGCACCAGAGGTTCTTCCCCACCATCGTGCCGTCCAACAGCGCGGCACAGTTTGTGAGGTCGAGGCTCGAGGTGGTCCGGCTCGCTTGTCCGTTCTCGTTCCCGATCCACTGAAGGTCGGGGAAGCCCGGCGGATTTTCTGCCGCCATCTGCTCGGAGACCTCGGGCCCAGCCCAAACGAGGATGTGCGGTTGCAGCGCCTTGGCCTTCTGGGAGATCTTCGCCCAGTCGACCGTCGCCGGCGTGCCATGCGACCCGGCTGAGTTGAAGCCGTCCCACGTGATTTCATACACGTTGCCGTAATTCGTCAGGAGCTCGGTGAGCTGATCCGTGAGCACCGACCCGTAGACCTGGGCCGAGCTTGGGACGCGCTGATCCCAGGGCGACAGGTACACTGCAAACCTCATGTTGGCCCTCTTCGTACTGTCGGCGAACATCTTCACCAGGTCGCCCGTGCCGCCCATCCAGGGGCTGTTCGCGACATTGTAGTTGGTGGTCGCGCTCGGCCACAGGCAGAACCCGGTGCTGTGCTTGGTCGTCAGCTGTGCCTGCTGGAACCCGGCGTTCTGCAACGTGCTTACCCAGTGATCGACCGTGGCCTGGGTGAGGTTCGTCGGATTGAAAACGCCCGCGGCATCCGAAACGTTGCCCTGCTCGGTGCCGTCGAACGTGTCCAGCCCGTAGTGGACGTAAGCCGTAAGCTCGACGTGCTGATAGGCCTCCTGCTCGACGGTGGGGTGCACGGCAGCGACAGCCGGTTCTCCCGCCTGACTGGGGCAGAGGTATTTGTCGATCAGGGGATCGCCAGTTGGTCCGTTCGCCGCGCCAGTCGACCCCGCCCCACCAGACATCGTTCCACCGCTGCCAGGGTTACCGGCCACTCCGCCCGTTCCCGGACTGGACCCGCCGCTCGATGAACAAGCCAGTCCGAAGAGCGCGAAACCGACGCCGAGCGCGCGTGCAAGCTGCTGTTGATTCTTCACGGGGTCTCCCTTGAGGTGTGCGGATTTAGGCATCCCTGTCTAGATCCTTCACGGCGAATAAATAGCTCACCTGCTCATCTCTTTTTTTCTGCGGATGCGTTTGCCTCACCGGCGGCGCCCACCGCACCAGGAGGGGCACCGTAACACGAGGTTGGAGGCGTGCTAAGTAAGACGAAGCAAGCAGGTTTTTTCGCGTAAGAGAACCTTGCGCCCTCAGGGCTGATGTCCGCCGGGGTTCCGGGAGGCAGATTCGGGGGCTGGCGGATGGGCTGCAGGGACTCTACGCCGGCCAGCGACACCCGCCAGCGCCGTGAATGTGGGAGCTTCGCCGCCAGGCCGTGGGCATGAAGGCGCCGCAAGAGGCGTATGACCTGGCTGACGCGCTTGACGACCTCGGACGCCAGCGGATACGACTAGCACGCCGGTTTCTGGCGCAGGTCGCGGTTCGTGAAGCCGTGCAAGGCGTGTTCGCCTAGAAGGAGCACTTCGAAAAAAGCATCCGGTCATGAGCGACAGCGGATTGAATGCGGTGACGACTATTCCATCCTTCG